>DASXVO010000006.1 GCA_036504215.1 Vicinamibacterales bacterium
CCGTCCACCTGCACGGGGGGTTCATTCCGTGGGTGAGTGATGGCGGCCCGTTCCATTGGTTCGACGCCCAGGGCAACGAAGGCCTGTCGCGCGTGGCCTGGCTTCCGATATCCCCAGGCGATCCGCGCTACGTCCGAGGTCCGAAGGCCAACAACCTCTCGAAGGACTACTGGTACCCGAACGACCAGAGCATGCGCCTGATGTGGTACCACGACCACGCGGTCGGCATCACTCGCCTCAACGCGTATGCCGGGCTTGCGACCGGATACCTGCTCCAGGACGCGTGGGAACAGGCCCTGATCAAGATCGGTGCGATTCCGGCCATGGACCGGCTCGTGCCGCTGATCATCCAGGACAAGACCTTCATCGGCCCGGAGGGCAATCCCGATGGTGGCCGGGGAAGGCCTGGTGACCTGTGGTACCCAAACCTGTATGAGAAGAACTCCGTCGGACCGTCGGGCCGCTGGGACTGGGGCGGGGACAGCTTTCCGGGTACGTTCAGCACCGATCCGCCGAACCCCTCTTGCGTGCCCGAGTTCTTCGCGGACACCCCGGTCATCAACGGGATGGCGTATCCGTACCTCGAGCTCGAACCGCGCCGCTATCGGTTCCTGTTCCTGAACGGCTCGCAGGCGCGCTTCCTGAACCTGCAGCTCTACTTCGCGCGGTCGATGGACACGAACAACCCGGCATCGGGGGAACCGGACCTGAAGCACACCAAGGGGATTCCGGCGTTCGTCCAGATTGGCGCCGAGGGCGGCTTCCTGCCGGCGCCGGTCGTGTTCCCGAACGATCCCCCGATGCAGATGGCGTTCGATACCGACCCGACGAGCCCCACCAACGGGAACGCCACACAGTACAACCTGTTGATGGCGCCCGCCGAGCGTGCCGACGTGATCGTCGACTTCTCGAAGGTCAAGCCGGGCTCGGTGATGGTCCTCTACAGTGATGCGCCGGCGCCATTCCCGGGCGGCGATCCTCGGAACGACTACTTTACGGGCGATCCGGACTACACCAGCGCCGCGGCGAATAAGGACGGCCTCGCCGGCGGGGCGGCGACCACCCTCGACGGGGCTGGGCCGAACACCCGTACGTTGATGCAGATTCGAATCGTGCCGCGCGTCGGCGCGGCCGACCCGGTCCTGCCGCTACCCCTGCTGCCGCCGATGGATCCCCCTCCGCTCATCAGGCCCGGCCATGTTCCCGCGTGGGTATCGAATCCGAATCTCAAGAATGAGCCCCCCGCCCGTGTCGATGTCGTCCGTGATCTCACGCTCAACGAGTACTTCGACGAGTATGGCCGCCTGATCCAGATGCTCGGCACCACAGAACCGACGGGGGTGGACGGCGGCGGAGCGCGACTCTATGGCGCCGAGTATTTCGACCCAACGTCGCTCCAAAGCGCCGCGTTCCAGTCGCCGACGGTCGGCGCCGTAGAAGTGTGGCGGATCTTCAACACGACGGGAGACACCCACCCGATGCACTTCCACCTGGTGAACCTCCAGGTGATCTCGCGGCAGGCGTTCGACGAGGGCGCGTTCATGAAGACCGGAGCCATCACTTTCATCGGGCCGGCAAGGCCCGCGGATCCGAACGAGCGCGGCTGGAAGGAAACGATCCGGATGAACCCTGCCGAGTGCATCACGCTCATCACCCGGTTCAGCCTGCCGGCCGACCCGGTCGTCGATCACAGGCGCGTGACGGTGCCCTACAGTCCGCGATTCGAGGTGATGGGCATCAAGGGGTACGAGTACGTGTGGCACTGCCACATCCTGGAGCACGAGGAGCACGACATGATGCACTCGCTCCTCGTGACCAGGTAGCGCGGGGTCTGCCAGGAGTGAACCGATGAGAAAGGCTGCTGCCTTTTCACTGGTGTGCGTCGTGGCCGGCCTGGCCTTCGTGGCGGGTTCCTGGGTGACGTGGCACATGTCCGCCCGGGGACGGGAGCCCGGACGAGCGCGGACGGTCCTGTATTGGGTGGATCCGATGCACCCGTCCTACAAGTCCGACAAGCCGGGCATCGCTCCCGATTGCGGCATGCAGCTCGAGCCGGTGTACGCCGACGAGCGCTCCGCAGTCGGGGGCCGAGTGTTGCCGCCCAACGCGATTCAGGTGTCCGTCGATCGGCAGCAGTTGATTGGCGTAAGGCTCGGCCATGCGGAACCGGCGCCGACTGCACGCACGGCGACCACAGTCGGACGGGTGGCGGTGGATGAGACGCGCGTCTTTCGCGTGGCGACGGGGGTGGATGGCCTCGTCCACGACGTCGCGCCGGTCTCCACGACGAACCTCGTCCACAAAGACGAACTGCTGCTGCGCATCACCGCTCGCGACATTCTCACGGCCGAACAGAGCTTCTTCTACGGCCTGGCGGCGGTCGAGCGGTACCAGAAGGAAGGATCCGCGGGGCCGGATCAGATGAAGATCGCTGAGGCACAAGTGAAATCCGGCGCCGATTCACTTGCTGCCTATGGCGTCGGCGCACGCCAGATCGAGGACCTGCGCCGCACGAGAGTGCCGACGACCGACGTGGACATCCGGTCTCCTGTGACGGGCTTCGTCCTCTCGCGCACGGTATTCTCCAACCAGCGCTACGACCGGGGCGCGGAACTGTTTCGCATGGCCGATCTTCGACGAGTGTGGGTGCTGGCCGACGTCTTCGCCAACGAGGCGACCGCGTTGAGACCGGGCATGGCTGTGCGCCTCATCCTGCCCTATGGCGGCGGCCGGCGCCTCCACGGGCGCGTGGCCAATGCACTGCCGGCCTTCGATACCGCCTCCCGCACATTCAAGGTTCGGATCGAGGTCGACAATCCTGACTACCTCCTGCGGCCGGACATGTTCGTGGACGTGCAATTCGACGTCGCCCTGTCACCTGGTCTCACGGTTCCGGCCGACGCGGTGGTGGATTCCGGCGCGCGCGCGACGGTCTTCGTGGACCGAGGCAATGGGTACTTCGAGCCACGGACGGTCGAAACCGGTTGGCGGGACGGCAATCGCGTCCAGGTGCTGAGCGGCCTGACCGAGACGGACGCCATCGTCGTGTCGGGCAATTTTCTGCTCGATTCCGAATCGAGGATGCGAGCGGCAACGACCGGGGTGAACCCCGCGACGAGTCAGATCGACCCGGTGTGCGGCATGTCCGTGGATCCCGAGCGCGCTCGCGGTGCCGGGCAGACGCTCTCGCACGCCGGCCGCATGTACTACTTCTGCTCCCGCCAGTGCCGGGAGCGATTCGAGACGAACCCAGGCTCGTACACGTCGGAACACGATCACCTTCTGCCGTCATCGGCGCCGCGCCAGGTCGACGGTTCTCGACGGTCGCCGCCGATTGGTCGAAAGACCGAGCCGGCATCCACCGCGCCGGCTGGGATGGCGCAGCAAGACACGGTCGACGCGGGAATCGGTGCGCCCGCCAATGCGGTGATGATGGCGCAGGAGAAGGAAACGGAGCGGCCGGCTGCCTTCGATCATCAACAATACGCGCCGAAGAACAGGCTGCTTCGCCGTTCACATGTCGGGGCGTCATCCTCGATGGTTGAGGCGAAAGCCGACAGCGTCGCGTCAGCCGGGATCGCCGAAGACAACGTGCAACTCGACGTCGCGTGCGCTGCCATCGTCAACAAGATGGAGGCCTCGAGCAAAGGGCTCTTCGCGGTCTACAAGGACAAGACCTACTATTTCTCGAACGCTGACTGCAAGACCCGGTTCGACAAGGAGCCCGAGAAGTTCATCGGCAGGTGAGCGTCGGGTTCGACGACGAAGTCGTTACACGGTTTCTCCCAGGGGCGTGTCGCGTCGTCTCTCGCTCGATGACGGATTGTGCCTGGTTCCCGCCCAATCGTCGCCTCGACGGTTTCGGCGCCCGCCGGCCCGGGCCTTGCTCTCGCTCCAATCCTCGACACACGTTGCCCCCCCAAGTGACATCGAACAGCGCGAGGTCGCCGGTACACCGGTGCCACGGTTCACGAGTATCCCGACCTCTGCCGAGAAGGGGCTTGATGATGGTCCATCGATTCCGTCTGTTGCAGCGGCCGCGAATGACGCTCATTGCCCTGGCGATCCTGGCTGGTGTCTTTGTGGCCGGGGCGCCGCGAATCTCCGGGCAGGCCGGCACGACCGGCTGGAAGGTCGTTGCCTGGAACAACCTCGGCATGCACTGCATGGATGCCGATTTCAGCGTATTCGCCATCCTTCCCCCGTACAACACGATCCAGGCCCAGGTGATCGACGCGGCCGGCAATCTGGTGACGAGCCAGGCCGGCGTGAACCTGAGCTATCAGGGCATCGCGGATCCTACGGGGTCCATCAACACCACCTCGGCGGGCAAGACCAACTTCTGGTCGTTCGTCGCTCCGATGTTCGGCGTGACCCTGCCGGCAGACGTCGGCCTGCTCAACCACAACATGCCCGGGCTGGCCAACACTGCGCAGCCAATGGTTTTCGACCCGGCATTCAACTGGTTCATCGCCGAGGGCATCCCGATCACGCCCTACGACAATGCCGGCGCCAAGAATCCCTACCCGCTGATGAAGGTGACGGCGAGCGACGCGGCCGGCGCGCCGCTCGCGTCAACGAACATCGTGTTGCCGGTCTCCGATGAGATGGACTGCTCAGCGTGTCACTCTTCGGCCTCTGGCCCCGCGGCGCGTCCACGGGCCGGCTGGGTGAATCTCGCGGACGCGCAGCGCGACTATCGCTTCAACATCTTGCGGCTGCACGACGACCGGCAGCTTGGCAATCCAGCCTTCCTCAGCGCGCTTGCTGCCAAGGGCTACCGAAGCACCGGCCTGGAAGCCACTGCATCGGGAGGCAGGGCGATCCTGTGCGCCGCGTGTCACAAGTCGGAAGCACTGGTGGGCAGTGGCATGACCGGGATTCCGCCGCTCACGACTGCCGTCCATGCCCTGCACGCCAGGGTCGTGGATCCGACGAACAACTTCACGCTCGACTCGAGCAGCAACCGGTCGGCATGCTATCGGTGCCACCCAGGGTCGGTGACGCGGTGTCTGCGTGGGGTGATGGGCAACAGCGTGGCCGCGGACGGCACGATGGCGATTCAGTGCCAGAACTGCCACGGCCCGCTGAGCGCGGTCGGCAATCCCAACCGCACGGGTTGGTTTCAGGAGCCGACCTGCCAGAACTGCCACACCGGCACCGCCGTCTCGAACAGCGGGCAGATCCGGTTCACGTCGGCGTTCGGCTCGACTGGCTTGCCGCGAGCGGCGGCCGATCCGACCTTCGCCACCGTCGCCAACGCTCCTGCCGCCGGGCTGAGCCTCTACCGTTTCTCGGCTGGCCACGGCGGCCTGCAGTGCTCGGCGTGCCACGGATCGACGCACGCGGAATATCCGTCCGCCCACCCGAACGACAACCTTCAGAGTGTGGCACTTCAGGGACACGTGGGCACGATTGCCGAATGCACGGCGTGCCACCAGACGACGCCGACGACGACCAATGGCGGTCCGCACGGAATGCACGCGGTGGGGCAGGTCTGGATCTCCGGCCACCCGGATGCCGTCAACAATGGCGGGCAGTGCCAGGCGTGCCATGGCGCGGACTACCGGGGGACGGTGCTGTCGCGTGCGTTCGGCCCGCGAACGCTGACGACGTCGTTCGGCACGAAGACACTGTTCCGCGGTGCGCAGGTGAGCTGCTACATGTGCCACAACGGGCCCGGGGGAGGCGATTCGAATCCCAACCGGCCACCGGTGGCGGGCAACCTCTCGGCCTCGACCAGCGTCGGTGCGGCGGTCGCCATACCGTTGGCCGCGACCGATCCGGACGGCAACGCGCTCACTCTGCGAATCGTCTCTCAGCCGACGAACGGGACGGTCGGGCTTTCGGGCACGGTGGCGACATACTTCCCGTACGTCGGGTTCTCGGGTGCCGACACGTTCACCTACGCTGCCTGGGATGGATCGATTGACTCGAACCTGGCCACTGTGACGGTCCAGGTGGGCAGTGGAACAGGCGGGTGCTCGGTGGCGACAACGGCGTCTGCGCCCGGCACCGCGGCCGCTGGTGTGGCGGTGTCGTTCACCGGATCCGCAACGACGTCGGGGTGCACGGGTACCCTGACCTACGCGTGGAACTTCGGTGACGGCAGCGCGCTGTCCACGGCGCAGAGCCCGACCCATGTCTACGCCATCGCGGGTCCTTACACCTGGACGATGACGGCGTCGGACGGCGGGGTCTCGAGCGCTAAAACCGGCACCATCGTGGTGAGCGCCAGCGCACCCGCGTGTTCTCTGACCACGACGGCCTCGGCGCCGGCAACGGCTACCGTTCTGTCACCCGTGTCGTTCGGCGCAACGGCGACCGCCACCAACTGCACAGGCACCGTGGCGTATGACTGGGACTTCGGCGATGGCGCCGCGCACTCCACCTCGCGCTCGCCGAGCCACACGTACTCGTCCGCGCGCACGTTCCAGTGGACGATGACCGCGTCGGTTGCGAGGGTGTCGAGCGCGAAGCGCGGCTCGATTGTCGTCACGAGTACGGCCGACTCCGCGCCGCAGATCTCGACGGTCACGGCGTTGTCGGATCCGTTCCGGATTCGGATCGACGGCGCGAACTTCCAACCGGGCGTCCGCGTGTTCATCGGCGGCAGCACCGTCGCCTCGGCGGACGTTCACCGGGTGAGTTCCACGCGGATCGACCTCAGCGGCGAGGGGGTGTCCAGCCGCTTCCCGCGGGCAACCCCGGTCTCGATCAGAGTGGTGAATCCGGACGGGCGGTCCGCGACCACCAGCTTCGCCAGGTGACAGACAGCGAGGTGGCGCCGGTGTCCGATGTGATCCCGGCGCCGACCCTCGAGAACCGATTCGGTTTCGGACGAGTTGCGGAGGGCCGGGGGTCGTGGGCGCCGGCCAATCGCGTTGATCTACTTGGCGCCGATCTTGCTTCGGATAGCTCCGGGCTTCCCTGAGAACAGAAAGGCGCCGAGATGCTCGCAGCCATTGATCGAACGCTTGAGCTCCATCGGGCACGGCGACTCACAGATTCCTTGTTCGCCGAAGTCCAGCCTGAAGCCCTCTATGACCGTGGGATCCCTGAGCGTCACCGCGTGCTGTTCTACCTCGGCCATCTCGAGGCGTTCGACTGGAACCAGATTGGCCGCGCGGCGCTGAGCCTCCCACCCGTGAGCGAGTCGCTCGATCAACTCTTCGCGTTTGGCATCGACCCTCCCCCCGGCCAGTTACCGACGGATCGACCGGAGGACTGGCCGACGGTCGGGCAGACGCTCGACTACGCGAAGCGGGTCCGTGCCCACGTCGATGCCGTCATCGAACAGGCGCCTGACGTGGCGGCCAGCATCGCCGTCGAACACCGTTTGATGCACGCGGAGACGTTTGCCTACATTCTGCACAACCTGCCGCTCGACCGACGGGTTGCGGCACCAGCGGTCGTCGCGACATCTCGTGCCTCTTCGCCGATCCCCCGATTCATCGAGATTCCTGCCGGCACTGCCACGCTCGGGCGGGCTTCGGGCACAGGGTTCGGCTGGGACAACGAGTTCGGCGCCCACTCCGAACGGGTACCGGCCTTCTCGATCGGCAAGCACAAAGTGACCAACGGCGACTACCTGGCGTTTGTCGAGGACGGCGGGCCGGTGCCCCATTACTGGTTGCGCGCCGGGCTCGGGTGGAAGTACCGCGCTTTCGCGAGTGAGCTGCCGCTTCCGCTCGACTGGCCGGTGTATGCGAGCCACAACCTGGCCGCTGCATACGCGGCGTGGGCCGGCAAGCGACTGCCGACCGAAGCCCAGTTTCAGCGGGCAGCGTTCGGCACGCCTGATGGTGACTGGCGCCGCTACCCGTGGGGCGATCAGCCGCCCGATCATGGTGGCCGTGGGAACTTCGACTTCGACCGCCGTGATCCGGTTTCGGTGACCGCCACTCCCCAAGGAGACTCCGCCTTTGGCGTGTCGCAGTTGGTCGGCAACGGCTGGGAGTGGACGCGGAGCGTGTTCGCGCCATTCCCGGGGTTCGAGCCGTTCCCCTCGTACCCCGGCTACTCGGCCAACTTCTTCGACGACGGCCACTTCGTCCTGAAGGGGGCCGCGCCGGTCACCGACCGCGCGCTGATCCGCGCCACGTTCCGCAACTGGTTCCGGCCGCACTATGCGTATGCCTACACGACCTTCCGCCTCGTTGAAGACTGACCCGTCCGACGACCTCGTACGCCCCGTGGACGCAGTGGCCCACGCGATGGAGGCCGCGCGCCTTGCGGCGTTCACGTTTGAGGTGCACGCGGGCCTCCGCCAGCGTCAGAAGACGCTTCCCTGTAAGTACCTGTACGACGATGTCGGGAGCGCACTGTTCGACGCAATCACCCATCTGCCAGAGTACGGCGTGACGCGAGCCGAGGAGGGCCTGCTGGTCGAGCAGGCGCCACGAATCGTGGAAGCGCTCGTGCCCGGCGTGATGGTGGCGGAACTCGGAAGCGGCAGCGGCCGGAAGACCACGACGATCCTGGATGCGATCCTGCGCTACCAGCGGGAAGTGGCCTACTACCCGATCGACATCTCGGCGGGCGCGCTCGAAGCCTGCCGGCTCCGAATCGGCGCCACGCAGGGCGTTCGCGTTCACGGGGTTGAAGGTCAGTACCTCGAAGGGTTGCAGCGTCTGGACGCGGGCCGCGAGGCATGGCCGCCGGCGCTCGTCCTGTTCCTTGGCAGCAACATCGGGAATTTCGGCCGGGCCGAGGCACTCACATTTCTTGCGGGCGTGCGGCGCCAGCTGAGGGCCGGTGACGCGCTGCTCGTCGGCGCGGATCTGCGCAAGCCTGTCGCGCGGCTGCTCGCGGCCTACGACGATCCGATCGGTGTGACCGCCGCGTTCAACCTGAATCTCCTGGCGCGGATCAACCGCGAGCTGGGCGCTGATTTCGATCTGCGCCGGTTCCGCCACGAAGCACGGTGGTGCGAAACGGAGTCGCGGGTGGAGATGCACCTGCGGTCACTCGAGGATCAAGTGGTGACGATCGGCCAGACCGGTGTGCGAATTCCGTTCCTGGCGGGCGAGAGCATCTGGACCGAATCGTCGTACAAGTTCGAGCCGGAAGAACTCGACGCGCTGGCGCGGTCCGCCGGCTTCTCGCCGGTCTCCCGCTGGACGAGCGGCGGGTGGACGTTTGCCGAGAGCCTTTGGGTCGTCACTGCGACCGGCGACGAGTGATTGAACATAGAGACCGCGGTGACCCGTCCAGACGTCTTGAACGGCCAACGTCGTGGCGAGTGAGTGAAGTTCTGTGACGTCTGTCCGCCCGTTCAAGATGTCTACGCCCCACGTTTCGCGGGGCCAGCCAACAGCGTGTCTGGTGCTGGCGGGGCATCCCGGTTGGCGGCGTTGCTCCTCCCTCACATACTCCCAGTATGCTCGGTCGTCGCGCCTTGCCAGCCGGGCGCCGCGCTCCGGGACTTCGGCAACGAACCACTGTTTCGGGACACTAGTATTCCGCGAACGTCTCGTCCGGATAGCAGTAGAGCCAGCGTTCACCCGATTCCGCCGATGCGACGACGGGATGGTTGCTGGCGCGCGCATGCGTGCTGGCGTGTCGCTTGGGCGAGGAGTCGCAGCACAGTGTCGCACCGCACGCCTGGCAGGTTCGCAGGTGCACCCAGGAACTGCCCGCCTTCACGCATTCGTCACATTGATGGCGGCTCGCCGCGCGGACCGTCGTAATGCCCTCGATGTGAGCGCAGACGTCTTGGCTGGGCATGTTCAGATCTCCGTTACCGGGCGCTCGAGGCCCGCTCGGTCCCACCGGGCGAGGTCGGCTGCCGCTTGGTATGTGCTCTCGAGGAACTGCGTGAGCACCGCATCGGGATGTCGCGCGGTCCGGACCGCATCGTAGGGGAGGAGGAACTCGGAGAGCTCGCGCGAGTAGTACGCCTCCGTTGGAAGAACCGCTACGTCCTTCAGTCCTGCCGGCTCAGGGGCGGCATACGCATAGAACGCGGCGTCTGGCACAGACCCACCGCCAGGCCAGAAACCATGGCTGATCACCTCGTGCGAGTAGGCTTCTCGCGTGATCGGATCCGCGCCGGGGCGTTCGGGAGCGGGCCGCCCCGAGAATCTGGTCACGGCGAGATCGAAACTTCCCCAGAAGAAGTGAACCGGGCTGCATTTGCCGATGAAACGCGCGCGGAACGCCTCGAAGACGCGATGGCTCCGGAGGAGAATCCGCCAGAAGCGGTTCGCGGCGTCAGGATCGTAGGACGCGTGGACGGTGTCCAGTTCGAAGTGAATCGGTGATGGAACTTCGACCGGCACCGGCCAGATGTCCGCTGCAATATCCATCTCGGCCAGCAGCGACCGCGTGTGCCGGTAGAACTCGGCAACCGAGCGGGGGCGCAGTTCGAGACTTCGCGTCACGCCGTCGGAGCGTTGCACGACCAACGCATGATCGACGAAGTCGAAGTGCATCCAGAACGCGCCCGTGTCGCGGGCATCCGCGCTCGTCGGCGCAAGAGCACACGGCATGATCGGCGTGGCCAGCCCCCGCGGCGTCACGTGCAGCGTCGCATTCCAGAAGTGATTGAGGGGTGGCGTGAGCGCCAGACAGATTTTGCCAACCACCTGCGTCCATATGTGGAGCGTGTCACACGTGTCCTTCCAGGCGACCAGCGGCAAGTCCGGCCAGGCAGCGTCGGGCATGGACCATCCCCCAGCAGGCGTGATCGGCCTGCACTGATGTTGCGTGACTCGGCGGATACTCCAGGCTACGGCCGATGGCCGACCGGACGCAAGCTCAGCGCCTCGGCCTGCAACCAAGGCCGCGCGCGACCTTCGGTGCGGGCAGCCGATTGTGCCCGCGCGGCGCTGAGTCCTGCGAGCACAACGACGCCGCGGCACTCGTGCATCGAAGGACTCAGGAGGCGGCCAGCTGTGGCGACGGCTTCTTCGCCGTCTTTCGGTGCGCCAGCCACTCCTGGAAGTGCTCCAGGTAGATGTAGTAGATCGGGGTGATGTAGAGGGTGAGTGTCTGCGATACCAGCATGCCGCCTACCACCGCCAGGCCGAGCGGGCGCCGCGCCTCGGACCCTGCGCCCCAGCCCAGCGCGATCGGCAGCGTGCCCATCAGCGCCGACATCGTCGTCATCATGATCGGGCGGAATCGGACCCGGCACGCTTCGTAGATGGCTTCAGCCGGGCTCAGGTTCTCGCGGCGCCGCGCCTCGATGGCGAAGTCGATCATCATGATGCCGTTCTTCTTCACCAGGCCGACCAGCATGATGATGCCGACGAAGGCGTAGATATTCAGGTCGTGTTTGAACAACAGCAGCGTGAGCAACGCGCCGAACCCGGCCGCGGGAAGCCCGGACAGGATCGTGAGCGGGTGGATGAAGCTCTCGTAGAGGATGCCGAGCACCACGTAGATCACGAAAATCGCGAGCGCCAGCACCCAGCCGAGACCGGTCATCGACTCCTGAAATGCCTGTGCTGTCCCCTGGAAGCTTCCTGAGATCGTGGCGGGCAGCGTGTTGCGGGCCACGTCTTGAACCCGCGCCACCGCGTCGCCAAGCGCAACGCCCGGTCTGAGGTTGAACGACAGGGTGACCGACGGCAACTGCCCGGTATGGTTGACCGACAGCGGCCCGACCGTCTGGCGCGTCGCGACGACGGTTGACAATGGGACCAGCTTGCCGGCGTTCGACTGGACGTAGAGCAGCGAGAGGGCGGCCGGATCGCGCTGGTACTTTGGGGCCACCTGCATGATCACCTGGTACTGATCGTCCGGTGCGAATATCTGCGAGACCTGCCGCGAGCCATACGCGGAGGTCAACGCCAATTCGACCTGATCGACGGTGAGGCCGAGCGCCGCGATCTGATCACGGTTGAGGTCGACGTTGATCTGAGGGTTGCGGAGCTGCAGGTCGGACGTCACGTCCTCGATTCCGTCGACCGTGCGGAGCGCCGCTTCGAACCGGGGCGCGGACCGGTACAGCTCGGCAGTGTCTGGATCCTGGAGAGTGTATTGGTACTGGCTGCGCGTCATCATGCCGCCGATGCGGATAGCCGGTGGGTTCGTCAGGAACACGCGGACGCCGGTGATCCGGGCGAGCTTCGGGCGCAGCGCCTCGATGACCCGATCGGCGTCGAGCGGCCGCTGGTTGCGTGGCTTCAGGTCGACATTCAACCGCCCGCCAGACCCGAACACGTTCGCGGTGTATCCGGCGACATTCGGGTCGTTCGCGAGGACGTTCATCACTTCCTTCACGCGAGCGACCGTCGCTTCGAAACCGAGGCCCTGGAGCGTCTCGATCTGTCCGCTCAACTGACCGGTGTCCACGCTGGGGATGAATCCCATCGGGATGATTGTGAAGAGATAGACGGTGCCGCCGAGCAGGAGCGCCGAGACGAGCATCGTGGCGCCCTTGAACCGAATCGTCTGCCCGAGCGACCACGAGTAGCCTCGCAGCCAGGCGTCGAATCCTCGCTCCATGAGGTTGTAGAAGCGCCCGTGCCGGATGGCGTGCGGCGCCTTCAGGAACCGGCTGCAGAGCATGGGCGTGAGCGTGAGCGACACGAGTCCGGACACGAGAATCGCCGCACCAATCGTCACCGCGAACTCGCGCATCAGTCGGCCGACAACGCCACCCATGAACAGCACCGGGATGAAGACGGCGGCGAGCGACAGCGTCATCGACACGATGGTGAACGCGATCTCCTTCGAGCCGTCGAGGGCAGCCTGCAGCCGCGGCTTGCCCATCTCCATGTGCCGGACGACGTTCTCGAGCATGACGATGGCGTCGTCCACGACGAAGCCGACCGAGAGCGTCAGCGCCATCAACGACAGGTTGTCGAGGCTGAAATCGAGCGCGTACATCACCGCAAACGTGCCGACGATTGAGAAGGGCAGCGCGAGGCTGGGGATGATCGTCGCCGAGACGTTGCGGAGGAACAGGAAGATCACCAGCACGACGAGGCAGACCGTCAGCTGGAGCGTGAACTTCACGTCGTCCACCGACTCGCGGATCGGCACGGCGCGATCGCTCCGGATCCGCAACTGTACCGACGCGGGAAGCTGCTGCTCGAGCTGCGGGAGCAGCGCCTTGATGCGATCGACGACTTCGACCGTATTGGTTCCCGGCTGTCGCTGGATGGCCAGGTAAATGGTGCGGGCGCCGTTGTACCACCCCGCATTGCGCTCGTTCTCGACCCCGGCGTAGACGTTCGCGATCTCGTTCAGACGCACCGGGCTGCCGTTCCGCCAGGCGACGACGATTCCGTTGTAGGAACCGGCATCCAGCAGTTGGCCGGCCGCCTGGATTACGTAATTGCGGTCCGGGCCATAGAGCGTCCCGGTTGGCCGGTTGACGTTCGATGACGAGATGGCTTGCGCCACCTGGTCGATTCCAATCTGCCGTGACGCGAGCTGCATCGGATCGACGTCCACGCGCACGGCGAACTTCTGCGATCCGAACACGTTCACCTGCGCCACTCCGGTGACCATCGACAGGCGCTGCGCAAGGAGGTTCTGCGCGTACCGATCGAGCTGCGCCAGGGGCAGCGTGGGGGAGCTCAGCGTCAAGAACAGGACCGGGGAGTCGGCCGGATTGACCTTCTGAAACGAGGGCGGCGAGGGCATCCCGGGCGGCAGCTGGCGCTGGGCGCGCGCGATCATCGACTGAACGTCCTGCGCCGCCGCGTCGATGGATCGGCTCAGGTCGAACTGCAGCGTGATGCTGGTGCTCCCCTGCGAGTTGCTCGAGTTGATGGAACTCACGCCCGCGATCGTGGAGAACTGCTTCTCGAGCGGCGTCGCGACCGATGCCGCCATCGTCTCCGGGCTCGCACCAGGCAGATTCGCGTTGACCTGGATCGTCGGGAAATCCACGGTGGGGAGGTCGTTCACCGGCAACAGCCGGTAGCCCATTGCGCCGAAGATGAGGATCGAGAGCACCAGGAGTGTCGTCGCCACGGGACGACGGATGAAAGGTTCCGCGAGATTCATGATGTCGTCCTCACCCTACCGATCGCCCTGCCGGCCGCCGGTGCTGCCACTCTGGCCTCCACTGCGACCGGCTCCCGGGCCGCGGCCAGCGGCGGCCTCTCCCCGTTCCGCGATCCGGGCTCCCGGCGTCAGACGCAGCTGTCCGTCGGTCACCACGACCTCGCCCGCCGAGACTCCAGTGGCGATGACCACCTGGTCGCCCTGTTGCCGCTCGACCGTGACCGGTCGCATCTCGACCGTACGGTCCGGCTTCACGACGTAGACGAACTGGCCATCCTGGGAGGCCTGCACGGCGGTGGCGGGCACGACGAGGGCGTCGAGGTCGGTCGTCAGGTCGAGAACCACCTGGACGAATGCGCCCGGCCACAACTGGCTGCCGCTGTTCGGGAAGGTACCCTTGAGACGGATCATTCCGGTCGTCGGGTCCACGTTGTTGTCGATGAAGCTGACGATGCCGCGCGCCGGGGCCTGTGGTGGAGCCGCGGATGCGGCGTCCGGAGGCACCGCGACAGAAGCGCTCGGCTTGGGGCCGGCGGTTCCGGGCGGCGCCCGCGCCCCCTGGTTTGCTCCCGCCCGCACGACCGCGCTGACGGGCAATGGCTTTTTGGCCTGATAGAGGCGGATGTCCCCGAGGTAGCGCCCCGGGACCGAGAAGGTCACGTAGACCGGCGACAGCTGGTTGATGACGATGAGGGCGATCGTGTCATTGGCGCGGACGAGATCTCCCACGTGCGCTCCGAGCGCACCGGTTCGTCCACCGATGGGTGCCCTGATGTCTGCGAACTGCATGCTCAGCCGCGCGTTCTCGACCGCGGCCGTGTCGGCCGCAACCGTTCCGGTCAGGGCCGCCGCGCTGGCGCGCTGACTTTCGTACTGGTCGCGGGGAAGCAGCCCTCGCTTGAAGAGACTCTCGACGCGTCCCTGCTGATCCACCGCGTTGCGAAGCGTGGCGGTGTCTCGTGCCAGGACCGCCTCGGCCTGCTGAAGGGCGGCCTGGAATGGCCGCGGATCGAGGCTGAACAGCGGCTGTCCCTTCCGGACGTTCTGCCCTTCAGCGAAATGGATGGCGCTCAGCTGACCCGTGACCTGTGCCCGGATCTGTACGCTGTTTATGGCCTCCACGGTGCCGACTGCCGGCAGCGTGACCGGCATTGGCTTCTGTTCGACGCGCGCCGTCACGACGGGTACGGGCGCGCCGGCGCCTCGGCCGGTCGTCGGGGCGGAAGCGCTCGTGCCGGACGGAGACGAGCAGGCTGTCAACGATAGAGCGAGTGCGATCAAGGCGGCAAGGTGACGGATTGGCATCGGCATCGCTAGTTGATTGCGAGCAGGCCGTTGATGAACGCCGGCCCGGATTGAGAACCACAGATGAGAATCGAGTATCGCAGATCGAGACAAGTACAGCTGCATCCTGCCAGTTGTTACGACACTCCCCGAGGAACGCTTACCCCTATTCCCCCTCCCGTGGGGTCGTTGGTCGAAGGACATCTTCCAATCTTCACACACTCCTGGCCTTTCGGGGAGTGCTGGCGAGCCTTTCTCGTCGATCCGGCCAGGGACACGAACGGCGGGTTGGTGACGAACGCGCGCCTGGTGTGCTGAAGTGCACAGACTGCGCCCCCTCGACGCCCCTATCATTCGTGCGTTAGGGACTGCGCAGCGACGACACGCAGTCGGCGAGGGACTGTGAGGCAATCATGTCTGAACTGAATGGCGACAAGGCGAGATTCCAGCGCCTGCGAAAGGCAGGGCTGCTGCGACGTCTGCGGGCTCGAGCAGGCCACGCCGCGGCGAAGCTCCAGGCGGCGGCGGCTCAACCCGGGTCGGACAATACGCAGTCAGGCGGAGTTCGAGGACGAGTCGGGACACTTCTGCCGGAAGAGCACCTGGGACCTATCGGCTGAGCGGCCTCGTGGTCCGGGTCCGCCTGTGGCAGCCGTGCCGGGAAGATCAGTCGTCCTCGGAAGGCACCTTTGTGGCGGCACAACAGCGCCGGGCACCCACGCGGGCGCCCGGCGCGGCGAGCGATACCTATCGCTTGGGGATCCCGGCCGCGAACCATGCACCTCTCGCGTTGACGATGAGCAAGACTGGCTTGCCGCATGGATCGGGCGGCGTAGGCGTCAGCATGTCGTTGATGTGGAAGTCGCCGTTGTCATCGAGCGGGACGACGCCTGTCTTGGAGACCGATGTTCCGCAGAAGAGCCACGCACTGACGTTTTGGTTCCCGTTGGTGCCGATGCCATCCCCGCCCGCGAGCAGCAGGCCCCGACCGTCGACCGTGACCCGCCCGTCGGTCCTGACGGTCGCGTTCAGCCCCTCTATCACCCAGGGAAACCCCCCAGGTGGCACGCCCAGGATCGAGTTGAGCACTGGAGCGCCGTTGCCATCGATCTTCGCGACCGGGTCGACGCCAATTCCCCGGTCGAAGCGCACCAAGGTGTCGTCCGCCGTGACTGGCGCTGCGCACAGCACCACGATCGCCCACAGGACATACCGCTTCATCATGAACCTCCTGAACGCCATCCGTGAATCGGCCGATTGTTGTTCTCGAGCCGGCAATGGGGGCCGGCCGGTACGGACTCTTCGCCGGCACACGGAGCCGGCCACTATGACGAATGGGGAGTCGCCACGGCTCGAAGATATAGGGCGGTCAATCTCCAACTGAACCGTTGAAGGCGAGGCGCTCGAGTCGGGCAGGGGGCACCACGGCCTTCGCAACCCGGGAGATGCACCGCGTCAGACCGGTCGTTGCGACGAAGCGGCCTGGCCGGATGGCCTGGACGGGATCCACCGAGCGCTACTGGCCGCGCACCCATGAGTTGCCATACGATGCGCAAGACGAGGGGAGAGTCGGATGGCAACGACCCGGTGGATACTCCTGCTGGCGGCACTGCTCGTGGCGGCCGCCGAATCCGCGCGTCCATCACCGCGAGCGTCGCGCCTGCCGGAATCGATCGAGCGGTTTCTCGCGTCCGTCGTCCGGCCGACGTCGGCGGAGCGGGATCTGCTGCTTCGTGGCTCGCCAATCGCCAAGCTCCTCGAGTCCGACCCTGGCCTGGAGGTGGCCGTCTTCGGCGCGATCTGGATCAAGGCCGCGCCCGCCAAGTACGTCGCGGCCGTGAAGGACATCGAGAGGTTCGAGCGCGGTGGCGCTTTCAGGATCACCAGGAGGATTAGCGCTCCACCACGGCTCGAGGACTTTGCTGAGATGACCTTGCCCGAGGAAGATGTCCGGGATTTGAAGGCCTGTCGCGTCGGGGACTGCCAGGTCAAGCTGGGCCAGAGCCAGATTGAGAGGTTCCGGGCCAGCGTCGATTGGACGAAGCCCACGGCGAAGGCTGATGCGGAACGTGTGTTCCGACAGATCGCGTTCGAGTCCGTGGCGGGGTATCTCGAGGGTGGCAACGGCCGGCTCGCCGTGTACCGCGACCACTTGCGGCCCGCGTCAGTGGCGTCGGAGTTCGAGTCGATGCTCGAGCGCATGCCGTCGCTCGCGGAGTCGCTGCCTTCTGTCCGCCAGTACCTCCTCGGCTACCCCAACGCCGTACTCCCGGGATCGGTGGATTTCCTGTACTGGCAGGAAACGACATTCGGCCTCAAGCCGACAATTCGCATCAGCCACGTGGTGATCGAGGAGAGTGAGAAGGAAACCGTCGTCGCGTCGAAGATGCTGTACGCCAGTCACTACTTCTGCACCGGCCTCGAACTGCGGGTCCTGGTTCCGGATCCCGCCCGCGGTTCTGGCTTCTGGTTCATCAATGTGAATCGCAGCCGGTCCGACGGCCTGAGCGGCTTCACGGGCCGACTGATCCGGGGGCGGGTGCGAAGCGGGGTTGCCGACGGCCTCCTCTCGGCCTTGACGGCCACGAAGATCAGGCTCGAGTCGCAAACGCCCCAAGGCGCTTCGTCTCTGCTACATTGAGAGAGGGAGGCTCCATGTCGATACGACCCACCAGGAGGATTGTCCGATCGACGCCGGCGATCGAGGGCGCGGGCGTGCGCCTGCGGCGCGCGTTCGGATTCGGCAGCACGGAGGAGACCGATCCGTTCCTGCTGCTCGACGACTTGCGGAACGACAATCCCGCCGACTACCTCGCGGGGTTCCCGTGGCACCCGCATCGCGGAATCGAGACCATCACCTACATGCTGGCCGGGACGGTCGAGCACGGTGACAGCCTGGGCAACAAGGGACGCCTCGCAGCCGGCGACGTGCAATGGATGACCGCCGGCAGCGGCATCATGCATCAGGAGATGCCGAAGGGCGACGAGCGGGGCCGCATGCACGGCTTCCAGCTCTGGGCGAACCTGCCTGCGTCGCTGAAGATGACCACACCCCGCTACCAGGACGTCGCCGCCCGCGACATCCCCGAAGTTGTGGACGACGACGGCACCCGTGTGCGTGTGGTGTGCGGGGAATTCTGGGGGAAGAAGGGCCCGGTCGAGGGCATCGCGGCGGATCCCCGCTATGTGGACGTCTCGGTGCCGCCCGGTCGGACCAGGCGGCTGGCCGTCGAGCGATCCCGAAACGTGTTCGCGTACGTCTTCGAGGGCTCGGGCGCGTTTCGCGACGCGTCGGAGCCGCGCGCCGTGCGGAACGAGCTGGCCGGGGTGGTGCGGGCGAGCGAGGGCGGGGAGGCGGACAACCGCTCACTTGTCCTGTTCGACAGCGGCGACGAGGTCGTGGTACAGGCGGGCGATGAGGGCATCCGGTTCCTGCTCGTGTCGGGCAGGCCGCTCGAGGAGCCGGTCGCATGGTACGGACCGATTGTGATGAACACCGAGGAGGAACTGCGGCAGGCGTTCGCCGATCTCAAGAACGGGACGTTCATCAAGTCGCGTTGAAGCGGGCTACACTGTCACCATGCCCTGCTTCTTCATCGTCGCGGCGCTCGCGGCCCCACGCGCAGTCGTGGTGGTGTTGTGGCTGTTCACGCACTGGTTCCGGGGAATCTTCAGCACGTCGCTGTGGCCGATTGTCGGGTTCATCTTCCTCCCGACAACCATGCTGTGGTACACGGCGGTCCAGCACTGGTTTGGCGGCCAGTGGACATTGTGGCCGATTGTCGGCCTCGTGGTGGCGCTGACGATCGATATGTCGCCGGCCGGCGGGCGCCGGAAGAGAAAGTAGTCCGCGATTAGAACTCCGCGCTCTTTGGTGCCCGCGGGAACGGGATGACGTCGCGAATGTTGGCGAGGCCCGTCACGTAGTTGATCGCCCGCTCGAAGCCGAGGCCGAATCCGGCGTGCGGAACCGTGCCGTACCGCCGCAGGTCGCGGTACCACCAGTACGTCCGCTTGTCGAGGCCCATCGCGTCGATACGTGAATCGAGGACGTCGAGCCGTTCCTCGCGCTGGCTGCCGCCGATGATCTCGCCGATGCCCGGTGCCAGCACATCCATCGCGGCCACCGTGCGGCCGTCATCGTTCAGGCGCATGTAGAACGCCTTGATCTCCTTTGGATAATCGGTCACGACCACCGGCCGGCCGACGAGTTCCTCCGTGAGGTACCGTTCG
Source organism: Vicinamibacterales bacterium (assembly GCA_036504215.1). NCBI lineage: Bacteria > Pseudomonadati > Acidobacteriota > Vicinamibacteria > Vicinamibacterales > Vicinamibacterales bacterium. The sequence goes on from DASXVO010000006.1 coordinate 19,486, forward strand.
TGCTCGGATTGCATGTCGATGCCCCAGCGAACCGGGTATTCGAACGGCCTCCCCGACTTTTCGAGCGCCGCGATCGCGTCGGTATACGTCATCCGTTCGAAGCTGGACTTCACGAACGTTTCGAGGCGCGTGATGCACGTCTTGTCGACCCGTTCGGCGAAGAACGCCATGTCGTCAGCGCGCTCGGTCAGCACGGCCTGGAAGATGTACCGGAGGAACTCCTCCGCGAGCGTCGCGTTGTCGTTCAGATCGGCAAACGCGATCTCCGGTTCGATCATCCAGAACTCAGCCAGGTGGCGACTGGTGTTGGAGTTCTCCGCGCGGAAGGTCGGACCGAACGTGTACACGCGGGTCAGGGCCAGGCAGTAGGTCTCGACGTTCAACTGGCCGGACACGGTGAGATACGCCGGCTTGCCGAAGAAGTCCTGGGTGAAGTCGATCGCGCCGTCCCCGGTGCGTGGGAGGTTCATGAAGTCGAGCGTCGAGAGACGGAACATCTCCCCGGCGCCTTCGGCATCACTGGCCGTGATGATGGGCGTGTGGATCCAGTAGAAGCCGCGCTCGTGGTAGAAGCGATGGATGGCCTGAGCCATGCAGTTGCGGACCCGTGCCACGGCGCCGAAGGTATTGGTACGCGGCCGCAGGTGCGCGACCTCCCGCAGATACTCGTAGGTATGCCGCTTGGGGGAGATCGGATAGGTGTCGGGGTCGTCCACCCATCCGACCACGTGCACGGCCGCAGCCCGGATCTCGAACGTCTGCCCCTTGCCCTCGGACGTCACGAGCGTGCCATCGACCTCGACGGAACAGCCCGCGGTCAGCCGCAGGATATCGGCCTGGTAGTTCGGCAGCGCGCTCGGGATGACCACCTGGATGGGATTGAAGCACGACCCGTCGTGCACGTGCAGGAACGACAGCCCCGCCTTTGAATCGCGGCGGGTGCGCACCCACCCCTTCACCGTGACGTCGGTTCCGGCGGGGACGGTGCCGTTGAGAAGGGCGGAAATCATCTGCCAGGCCATCGAGGCACTCCTTGATCCTCCGATCATACCGGGGCGCGAGCCAGACGCGATCGACTTCAACCACCGGCGGGCGCCCGACCGGACCCTTCATCCTATCCCAAAGGGCGACGACTTGACCCCCTGCATGCCCACCGGTAGGCTGATGGCATGTGCGGGTTCGACCGGGTCGCTCGTTCGGTCCGTCTCGCCCTCCTGGCGCTCGCCTGGGGCCTCGCACTGTCCGGCAGCGGTGCGACGGACCAGTCGGGGGCCGCTCCCACGGGCGATCGAATCGCGATCTTTGGTGTGGATGCGGCCGACTGGCGTGTCATCGACAAACTGGTCGCCCAGGGTCGCCTGCCCACGTTCGCCCGGCTCCAGTTGGTCGCGTCGCGCGGCCTACTGAGATCCGACCCGCCGCTCCTGTCCCCCATCATCTGGACCACGATCGCGACGGGCCGACTCCCCGAAGATCACGGCGTGCTCGACTTCATGGTGGACCTGCCGGGAGGTGGGCAGGCCCCGGTCAGTGGCGGTGCGAGGCGTGTCAAGGCGCTCTGGGAGATCTGGTCGAATGCGGGACGCCGGGTGCTGGTCGCCGGATGGTGGGCGACGTGGCCGGCGGACCACGTGCGCGGCCTGATGGTGAGTGACCGTGCGGCATCGCCGCATCGACGCGCGGCAGGCCCCCCGGACGCCGGCGTCGTCTACCCCCCCGAGGCGTGGGAGCGTCTGCGCACGGGTGTCGTGCCAGCCGACGCAATCGATTACCCCGAATTGTCGCGCCTGCTTCCAGTGACCCGAGCCGCCTTCGACCGCGCCGTGGCCGCCGACCGAGCGTCGACCGCGGCGCTCTATCAGGATCCGATCGCCCACTTCCGCGCGGCGATCGCCGCGACCAGGACCTACCGCACGCTGAGCACCGCGGCGATCCCCGAGGTGCGGCCCGATCTCTGGGCTGCCTACTACGAAATCGTCGATACGGCTTCGCACCTGTTCATCAAGGATTCCACTCGAGGAGACCGCGCAATCTCCGCGGCGTACGCGGAGGTCGATCAGGCGCTCGCGCAGACGGCGCGCGCGCTCGATCCGGACACGCTGGTCATCGTGGTGTCGGACCACGGTTTTCAACCAGCGGATGCCGGCATCCGCGAGGACCCGGCCGACCTCACGAGCGGTGCGTCGGCGTGGCATCGGCCCTACGGCATCATCGCTGCCACCACGGCTGGTGCGCTCACCGGCACGCGGCCGCCGCCGGGTTTCTCACGGCTCGGGACGGTGTCGCCGCTCGACATCGCGCCGACAGTGCTCGCGCGGGCACGGCTGCCGCTGGCCGCCGATATGCCCGGTCGCGTCATCCCGGCGCTCGCGCCCTCGTCTCCGGGCCCGGCTCGCGTCGGCTCCTACGGTGCGCACGATGTGTCGGCCGTCCCAGAGGGAGCGGGAAAGGCCGGCGCGCAGGCTGAGTTCGACCGACTGCGCGCACTTGGGTACGTGACCGGGCCGGCGGCGGCGACATCCCTTGCGCGGGTCAACCTCGGCGAGATCCTCTATCGCAGGGGCGACGCACGGGGCGCCGCACGGGAACTCGAAGCCGTCTTGCGAGTCAGTCCGCTGAACGAGCACGCCTCGATGTGGCTCGCGCGCAGCTACGCCGCGCTCGGCCGTGGCGACGATGCGCTGCGGGTCTACGATCGACTTATACACGCGAGCAGCACGACAGCGTCCGACATCGACCCGATCGTGTTCCTCGCGGCGACCGACTCCGATCTCGCCGCGAAACGCGTAACAGCCGCGGCCGTCCGGCTGACGCACGTGCCCGACTCGCTCGCGCGCACGCCGGAGGTGCTCGTCGCGCGGGGGGCCGTGGCGCAGGCAGAAGGAAACGCGGCGGTGGCCGAGCGCAGCTATCGCGCGGCGCTCGAGGTCGCGCCGTCCGACACGACGGCGCTCGAGCGGCTGATGGATCTGCTGCTTGGCGCACGCCGGTTCGACGATGCGATAGGGCTGACGGGGCGGGCAGCCAGGTCATATCCGTCGTCACCGACGCACCTGTCACTGGCCGGCGAAGCCTGCCTGGCTGTGAAGCGCTATCGCGAGGCGGAGCGCTGGTTCGAATCAGCGCTGGCCCTCGTGCCCGACGCCGAGTCGGTGTCTCTCGAACTCGCCCGCACGAGGCTGCTCGATAGACGGCCGGATGCCGCGCTCGAGGCGCTGCGTGAGGCGCGCCCCTCTCGCGAACGTGACATGCTTCGGGGTGGAGCGTTCTCGGCAAAGGGCGAGTGGGGCGCGGCGATTGGCGCGTACGAACTCGCGCTCGCCGCGTCGGCGCCCACGACCGATCTGTTGAACGCCCTCGGGTACGCACAGATCAAGGCCGGCCGGCCGGCCGATGGCGTGCGTACGATCGAGCGATCGCTGGCGATCGACGAAACGCAGATCGAGATGCGGACGCTGCTCGATGAAGCCAGACGACAGCTGAGGAAGTAGTTCCAGGATGGCCCATCGTGATCGCCACACCGCCGCCACGGCGCCGCCTGCCCCCACTCGGCGCCGATTGGGTTCTGTCATCCTCGCGATCGTGGCGATTGCCGCGGCGTCGTCCGCGTGGATCTGGTGGCCGCGAGGGACGGTTGCCGACCAGGCATCGGTCTCACATCCCGACGTCCTCCTGGTCACCATCGACACCTTGCGCGCAGATCACGTGGGCTGCTACGGGTATCGTGATGCAGCAACCCCGGTATTGGACGGGCTGGCGTCACGAGGGGTCCGGTTCGTGAACGCCGTCGCCCACGTACCGCTCACGCTGCCTTCACACGCGTCGATCCTCACCGGCGTGACGCCGCTCCGCCACGGAGTTCGCAACAACTCCGGGTTCGTACTCGGTTCGGCTCTGCCCACGCTTGCCGGGGAGTTCAGCCGGGCCGGCTATCTCTCCGCTGCGTTCGTGTCCGGGTTTCCCGTGCATCACCGGTTCGGCCTCGGCCGCGGCTTCGCGACCTACGACGATCGGTTTCCACGTGGCGACGATCCGACACGCCCGGGCTACGTCGAGCGTCGCGCGGACCAGACGGTTGCGGCGGTCGTCGAGTGGCTCGGGAAGACGGCCGCAGACAGGGACCGTCCGATCTTCCTGTGGCTGCACTTGTTCGATCCGCATGCCCCCTACGATCCACCGGAGCCGTTCAAGTCCCATTTCCACGGCCGCGGGTACGACGGCGAGATTGCCTTCACCGACCAGCAACTCGGCGTCCTGCTGGACAAGTGGTCGCGCCTCCGGCCTCGACGTGCGCCGGTGGTGCTGGTCACGGCCGACCACGGAGAGGGACTGGGTGAGCACGATGAACCCACACACGGCCTCTTCGTCTACGACTCCACGATCCGGGTTCCGTTCATTGTCTCGGGGCCCGGGGTTGCCCGCGGCGGAGTGCCCGCCACGCTCGCGCGTGGCATCGATATCGTCCCGACCCTGTTGGATCTCGCTGGCCTGCCGTCGATGCCTGGCATCGACGGACGCAGCCTCCGCCCGTCGTGGATGGGGAAGACACTCGTCGACGAGCCGGCGTATGTCGAATCGCTCTTTGGCCGCCTCAGCTTCGGCTGGGCTCCGCTGTATGGTTGGCGCGAACGCGACATGATGTTCGTCGAAGCCCCCGAGGCTGAGGTCTACGACCTGGTTGGGGATCCCCGACAACTCCGCAACCTGGCGGCCGAGCGCGCGGACGACGCGGCGCGCATGCGGAGGGCGGTGATGGCGGCGATCGGCAATTCCGCGTCGTTCGTCCAGACGACCCAGACGGCGGCCGACTCGGCGGAGCGGCTGAGGAGCCTCGGCTACGTCAGCGGTGGCGCGATTGCGCATCCGTCGCTACGCGATCCGAAGACGCTCGCGCAGGTGGCGGTTCGGATCGAGAACGCGATGGCGATTGAACGTGCGGACCCGCGGGAGGCTGTTCGAGTGCTTCGCGAGATTCTCCGCGCGGACCCCGCCAACCCGCTCGCACGACGTCATCTGGCCGTCGCGTTGATCGCCGCCGAGCATTTCGACGAGGCCATCGCCGAGATGAGGAGGCTGATCGGAGATGGCGATGACAGCGCCGAGACACTGACGCTGCTCGGCGACGGTCTCCGCCGCGCGGGGCGACTTTCCGAGTCGCTGGACACGCTGTCGCGCGCGGCCGCGCGGGACCCGCTGGTGCCAGACGCCTTCAACGCGCAAGGCAAGGTGCTGACGGCCATGGGCCGGATCTCGGACGCACAGACAGTGTTCGCGCGTGCTCGGTCGTTGGTGCCCGACGATCCTGAGGCGCTGGCCGGGCTGTCGGACGTCGCGCTGAAGAACGGTGACCTGGCTGGCGCGAAGGCCATTCTCGACGCCCTGGTCTCCCGTGACCCGGCAGATGCGGACGCGTGCTTCAAGCTCGGCGTCGTACTGGTCCGGATTGGGGAGCCAGACAGGGCCATGGGTCTCCTGCGGAGCGTTGTCGAACGGCAGCCGGGAAATGTCGACGCGGTCGTCGCGTTCGGTGGGCTGCTGGCGAAGACCGGACACCCCGCCGATGCGGTGCCCTACTTCGAGCGCGCCATCCGGGCGGGTGCGAAGAGTCCAATTGTGTGGAACAGCCTGGCGATGGCGCGTCTGGAAACCGGCAACGAGGCGGGTGCCGCCGAGGCGCTGCGTCAGTCGTTGCGCAGCAAGCCCGATCAACCGGACATCACGGCCCTGCTGCAGCGACTGGGCCGGTAATCGGCATCGTGGGGAGGCGAGGCGCGCCGATGCTCAGCCGCACTGTGAATCGCACCCGATCGGGTCGAGCTCATCCCGACGCTGCGGCGCGGACCTGGCGGTGGCCGCTCGTCGCGCTGCTCGGGATCGGCGCGTTGAGCGTGATCGGCGTGGCCCCGTGGCTCGTGCCCATTCTCCAACCGGGGAGCGGGCGGGCCTCCACCCCGTCTGCGTCCCGATTGAACGTGCTCCTCGTGACGCTCGACACCACCAGGGCGGATCATCTCGGGTGCTACGGCTTCGCCCGCGCACGCACGCGTCATCTTGACCAACTCGCGGCTGAGGGCGTGCGCTTCGAGTACGCGTTCAGTCCGGCGCCGATCACGCTGCCGGCGCATGCCTCGATCCTGACGGGCCTCTACCCGTTCCATCACGGCGTCCGCAACAACGGCAACTTCTACCTGGGCGAGCGCTTCGACACGCTCGCGACGGTCCTTCACGCGCGCGGCTACCGAACGGCGGCGTTCGTCAGTTCCTTCATCCTCGACCGCCGCTACGGGTTGGCGCGCGGATTCGATCTCTACGACGACAAGCAGGAAGGAGCCAGCACCCAGGTGATCAGCCTCGAGGCAGAGCGCCGCGGCGACCGGACCGCTCTCGCGCTCACCGCCTGGCTGGACGCGTTCGCACGCCAGGCCGACGGCTCACCGTTCTTCGCCTGGCTGCACCTGTACGATCCCCACGAGCCCTACCACCCGCCACCGCCGTTTCGCGAGGCGTTTGCCGATGCGCCGTACGACGGAGAGATCGCGTTCGACGACGCGGTGATCGCGTCGGTGATGGAGCGGCTGGACCAGCTTGGCTTGAGGGACCGCACGCTCGTCGCGATCATCGGCGACCACGGCGAGAGTCTCGGCGATCACGGCGAGGAGACGCACTCGATGTTCGTCTACGAGAGCGCGATCCGCGTGCCGTTCATCCTGTGGAGACCGGGCCTCCTTCCGCCTGCACGCGTGGTGAGCACCCAGGTTCGCGCGACCGATCTGGCGCCGACGATCCTCGATGTGGTGGGTGCGCCAGCGCTGAAGACGGACGATGGCCGGAGCCTGCGACCGCTCATCGAGGGACGGGACCCTGCTGCCGCGCCGGTCGTGTACGCCGAGACCTTCCTGCCGCAGTTCTATATGAGCTGGGCGCCGCTGCGCGCGGTGCGCGACGAACGGTGGAAGTACATCGAGGCGCCCCGGCCGGAACTGTACGACCTCGCGACGGATGCCGCCGAGTCCCAGAACCGGATCGGCGAACGCGCCCAGGCGGCGCAGGCGCTGAAGCAGCAACTCGACCGGCTGACCGGCGGCGTGGGCGGGGAGATGACGCCCGCGCGAATGGACCGCGAGGCTCTCGAGAAACTGGCGTCGCTCGGCTACGTCGGGGCTGGGGCGGAACCGGTGGTCGACGCGGTGCGACAGCAGAAGGCGGATCCGAAGGACATGATTGCCGTCTTCAACCGGCTGCGTCGCGCCAACAGCGCGGTGCGCGAGCGCCGGTTCGCCGACGCGCTTCCCATTCTGCGAGACGTACTCGCGCAGGACCCGGCAAACGCGTTCGCCCAACTCGTGCTCGGCAGCGCTCACATGGGCATGGGGGAGTACCGCCAGGCGATCGCCCAGTACCGCCGATACCTCGAACTCGTGCCGACGAGCGCGTATGCACACCACTGGATCGCCATCTGCGCACTCCGGATGGGAGACCAGGGCAGCGCCCTTCGCGAGGCCGAGGCCACGCTCGCCATCGACGCCCGCTTCACCGACGCGCGCATCATGAAGGGGGGTATTCTGGCGTCGCGCGGAGAGTACGTCGGAGCGCTCGTCGAACTCCGAGCGGCCGTTGCCGCCGATCCGGCGAAGCCGATGATACGGCTCGATCTGGCGAAGGTGCTGGCCGAGGCGGGGCAGAGTCTCGACGCACAGATCGAGTACGAGACGCTGCTCAAGCTGCAACCCGACTACGAGCCGGCGCTGACAGGGTTGGGCGTGCTGTACGCCAAGCGGGGACGGATGGACGATGCGGCGTCGGCGCTGCAGCGGGCGGTCGAACTCCAGCCCGGTGACAACGAAGCGCGCTTCAATCTGGGATTGATCTACGAGCGGCAGGGGAAGTCGGCGGACGCGCGTGCCGAATACGCGCGGATCGCCGCTTCCCCTGATGCCACCGTGCAGGCGCGAACCGAAGCCCGACGCCGGATCAACGCCTTGCGCCCTGGGACCTAGAACTTGAACCTGATGCCGAATTCCGCCTGTCGATTGCTGTTCGGCACGATCTGAGTCGCGGTGCCGAAGCCCGCCAGCGGGGACGTGCCACGGCCCCACACGTTGTTGTAGCCGAAGGCGGTATCACCGCTGAGGTTGATGCGGTCGGTCAGGTTGAACACCTCGAAGAGCACTTCGACCGACCGGCCTTTCGCGAACCTGAAGTACTTGGCGACACGAGCATCCCACGTCGCGAAGCTGGGTCCGCGGAACGAGTTGCGTCCAAACGCCCGTCCCGTCGTCGGATCGATCGCGCGGATCGCGTTTCTCTGGCCCGACAGTCCCTGGACCGGGTTGACGGGCTTGCCCGTGTTCGCCTGGATCGAACTCGAGACCTGGAACCCGCCCGGCAATTGGAACACGCCGCCCAAGGTGAACCGATGCCGCACGTCGTTCGGCATGGGGCCCCAGTCACCTTCCCAGTTGGTGTTGCTGAGGTCACCCGGGTACGACCCGAAGTCGTTGGCGATGTTCATGCCCTTGGTGAGCGAGTAGGTGGTGATGAGCTCGGCCTGTTTCATCCGAACTTTGCCCGTCACGTACAGGCCGTCGATCTTGGAATGACCCCGGTTTCCTTCGACGTTGATCCGGCCCCACAACGGCTGGAACGTGCCAGCCGGCGACAGGTCCGTGTTCCGGTTGAGCGACGTGTCGATCGTCCACCGGTGGATCTCGCGTTCGCCGAGCGCGTGGATGTAGTCGACGTCGAGCGAGACGTTCCGGTTGAGACTGTGCGAGAACCCGACGTTGAACTGCTGCGAGTACGGCTGCTTGAGGTTGGGCGCGGTCAGCCGCATGATCTGGCCCGCGAACGTCGGGTCGATGAACGAATTGCGAATCGCATCCCGATTGGCCGCGTAGTGGGCGGCCGTGAACGGCGCGGGTGACGCCGACACGAAGAACAGCGGCGTCCGCACGTCGTTCCATTTCTCGTACAACGTGATGTTCTGGAAGATCTCGTCGTAGTAGATGCCCCAACCCCCACGGACCACGGTTCGTCCATCGCCCCTGACATCCCACGCAAATCCCACGCGCGGCCCGAAGTCCTTGAGGTCCTGCTTGCGCTCGGTCTGGTACCCCAGAGTCTTCAACGTGCGCAGCACCGGGGTGTCGAAGTTGTTCTGGTACGGGCCCGCCTGCATCTCCCACCGCAGCCCCATGTTGACCGTGAAGTTGCTCCGGGGCTTCCAGTCGTCCTGGAAGTAGGCCGCGACGTACGTCCAGTCGTCGTTCGCCTCGTTCTGCCCGGCCGAGCCGGTGAACGTGTCGGCGATGGCGTTCAAGTAGGCGTTGATGCTGTTGCCCGGGAGCCGGCTCGCGAAGTTGAACGAGCCGTACAGACTCGGCGTGAAGAACCCGCCGTAGTGCGATCGGATCAGCTCACCCCCAACCTTGAAGTCGTGGTCGCCAGCCCAGCCTTCCTTGCGGAACGAGAAGTCGTCCTTCACCTGGATCCGTTTCTGGATGGTCTCCTGCGGCGTGTTGAGGTTGGCGCCAAATGTGAAATCCGGCGTCGCGATCCCAGGCTTGGTGTTGTCCTCGGCGAGGATGTTGTTGTCGAAGAACTGGTACAAGACCACGAACTCGTTCAATTTCGAGTTGCCCAACACCGTGGCGTTCTTGCCGATGATCGAGTGGATCAGGTTGGTGTTCGTGGCGCCGGCCGACTTGAGCGTGCTGCCGCCGATGAAGTCGTGGTCGCGCCGCTGATTCTCGAGGGCGTACCGCACCAGCAGGTGGTTGTTGGGGGTCAACTGGAGGTCCGTCTTGGCGGTCAGCAGGTGATCGCGGAACGGTCGCAGTTGCGGCCCTTCCTCCGAAGGCAGCACGTGATTGGTGAAGACCGTCGCGTAGTCCTGCCGGCGGTTGTACTCGTAGGACAGGAAGAAGAAGGCCTTGTCCTTGGCCAGCGGGCCGCCGATCGTGGCGCCGGTCTGCTGCTGGCTGAACGGCTGCCTGCCGGCACCCGACTGCTGCTCGAAATACGTCTCCGAATTCAGCTTCTCGTTTCGTGCAAACAGGAACGCGGACCCGCGCATTTCGTTCGTCCCGCTCTTGGTGATGACGTTCACCAGACCGCCGGTCGACCGGCCAAATTCGGCGCTGTAGCGCTGCGTCGTGACCTTGTATTCCTGGATGGCGTCGGCGCTGAACTGCTGCAGCAGGCCGCGGACGACGCCGTCGTTGTTGTCGCCACCGTCCACGCTGATGTTCACCGATCGGCCGGTCAGGCCGCCGTAGCTGATACCACCCACCTCGGTCTTCGTCGGGTCGTAGTAGTTCGAGGGCCGGGTGCCTGGAACGAGCAACGACAGATCCTGGAACTTCCGCCCGTTCAGCGGCATGTTCTCAACCATCGTCGTCGTGATGACCTGGCCGACGTCGGACCGGGTCGTCTGCACCAGTGGCGCTTCACCGGTGACCACGACGGTTTCCGAGAGGTTGCCCACCTTCATCGTGAAGTCGACGTTCACCTTGGATCCGATCTGCACGGTGACGCCCTTGCGGACCTGGATCGAGAACCCCTGGATCTCAGCGGTGAGGTCCCACGTGCCGGCCGACAGCGACTCGAGGTGGAAACTGCCCGTCGACCCGCTCGTTGTCGACCGTGTGCGGCCGGTATCCACGTTCTTGGCCGTGACCGTGACACCTGGCATTCCGCCCTTCTGCTCATCGAACACGCGGCCATCGACCGAGCCGGTGTCGGTTTGCGCGTAGAGCGGTAACACGGAGGTGGCCAGGACTAACGCAAGCGAGAGGGTGACCAGTCTGGCGACTCGCATTCGAACCTCCTTGGCGAACAGTGGGAGACGTCCGAAAAACGGCAACCGAACCCTGGGATCCCGGCGAACGAGCACGACAGATGCGAGAGGGAGTGTCTTGACTGTAGCAAACGTAGGGCCATCCGGCAAGGTGTATCGCCAATGCTACAAGCAACACAACGTCCATTTATTCAGTTGTTTACAGGAATTGAATCCGCGACCGTCGCGCGCCGGGGCGCCAAGGATCCAACTTCTGCGAGAGCTAATGCAGAATCTTGGATGCCAGATGCGGTTTCACCCAATGGACCGGAATTGGAGCCAGATTGTCCAGTGCTCTCGGCCGAGTTCGCACAGCCGTGCGCGCGGTGTTGGTGTATGCTCAACGGCCGAGGTGAACGCGGATATGCCCGACGTCAAACGTGTTGGCGTGCTGACAGGCGGCGGAGACGCTCCCGGTCTGAACGCAGTCATCAGGGCGGTCGTCAAAGGCGCGTACAACCAGGGCATCGAGTGCGTGGGCCTCGAGGACAGCTTCGATGGACTCATTCAGCCGAACCGGTCGAGAACCCTCACGCCGAAGGACGTCACCGGGATCCTGCGCATCGGCGGCACCATCCTCGGCACCAGCAACCGCGGCGACCCTTTTGCCTATCCCGTTGCGACCCCCGAGGGGACGGTCGACTACTCCTCACGCGTCGTGGACACGTTCCACGCACTCGCGCTCGATGCGCTCATCGTGATTGGTGGCGACGGAACACTGGCGATCGCACACCAGTTCTTCCGCCGAGGCATCCCGCTGGTCGGCGTTCCGAAGACGATCGACAACGACATCGTCGGGACGACGAGCACGTTCGGGTTCGACAGTGCGGTGAGCTTCGCGACCGATGCCATCGATCGCCTGCACACCACCGCCGAAGCGCATCACCGCATCATCGTCGTCGAGGTGATGGGGCGCTATGCCGGGTGGATCGCACTGCGGGCGGGCATCGGTGGAGGAGCAGACGTCATCCTCATTCCGGAGATTCCGTTCGACCTCGAGAAGACCGCGGCGAAGATCAGAGAGCGCGACCAGTGGGGCGCACGGTTCAGCATCGTGGTGATCGCAGAGGGCGCCAAGCCGATCGGCGGGGGAGTCATGGTGAAGACCGCGGCCAAGAGCGGATACGTCGAGCGGCTGGGCGGGATCGGGAACTTCGTCGGGGCGGAACTCGAGCGCCTGACCGGGAAGGAGACGCGCGTCGTCGTTCTCGGACATCTGCAACGCGGCGGAGCGCCGACGCCGGCCGATCGCGTGCTGGCGACGCGGTTCGGTGCGAAGGCGGTCGAACTCGTGCGCAACAACCAGTTCGGGATGATGGTGGCCAACCGGCCGCCGGACATCGTGCCGGTGCCCTTCCAGGACGTCGTGGGGCGGATGAAGACCGTGCCGCTCGACAGCGACCTGATCGGCACGGCACGGGCGATGGGAGTGGGGTTTGGGGACTAGAACAGAAGCCAGGAGCCAGGATTCAGGAGTCAGGGCCACCCCCGAATCCTGAATCCCGGATCCCGCTATCTGGTGAGCAGTTCCGCGTCCTTCTTCTTCTGCAGTTCGTCGATCTGCTTGATCTCGAGGTCGGTGGTCTTCTGCACGTCCTCGAGGCCGCGCTTCTCGTCGTCTTCCGAGACCTTCTTGTCCTTTGCCAACTTCTTCAGGCGCTCGTTGGCGTCGCGGCGGACGACGCGCACGGCGTTGCGCGCCTCCTCGGCCATCTTGTGGACGTGACGCGAGAGTTCCTTGCGTCGCTCGTCGGTGAGCGCGGGGATCGGGATGCGGACGACTTTGCCATCGTTGTTGGGGTTCAGGCCGAGGTCCGACGCGCGGATCGCCTTTTCGATGGCCCCCATCAAGGTCGGATCGAATGGCTGTGCGACGATCATCGTCGGCTCGGGTACCGAGAGCGACGCCACCTGGTTGAGGGGCATCCGTGTGCCGTAGGCATCAACGTGGACCGAATCGAGGATTCCGGTCGTCGCGCGGCCCGTCCGCACTCCGGCCAGTTCGTGCCGCAGATGCTCGATGGCGGCGGTCATCCGTTTCTTCACTTCCGCGTTCAGACTCTTCAGATCGTTCACATCCATGTGTCAACTCCGACAGATGAGTGTGTTGCGAGACTGCCGACCGAGCAGGTCCAGCGACCTGCCCCACAGGAAACCCAGAACCACGAGCGAGTAATTACAAGCCAGTACCCGAGAGCACAGGGCCGGGTATCCACCATTTCCGCTATTCTGCCGTGACCATCGACCCGACGCGTTCGCCCATCACGGCGCGTTTCAGGTGTCCGTGCGTGCGCAGATTGAAGACGATGATCGGCATCTTGTTGTCCTTGCAGAGCGAGATGGCCGTGGCATCCATCACCTGCAGGCCGCGAACGACAACGTCGAGGTAGGAGATCGTCTCGAAGCGCTCAGCGTCGGGGTATTTCATCGGGTCGGCGGCGTAGATGCCGTCCACCTTGGTGGCCTTCATCAGCACGTCGGCCTTGATCTCCATGGCGCGAAGCGCCGCGGCGGTGTCGGTGGTGAAGTAGGGGTTCCCGGTGCCGGCGGCGAAAATGACAACCCGGCGCTTTTCCAGGTGTCGGACTGCGCGCCGGCGGATGAACGGTTCGGCGATGGCGCGCATCTCGATTGCCGTCTCGGTTCGCGTGACAACGCCTTCGTGTTCGAGTGCATCCTGCAGCGCGAGCGCGTTGATGCACGTCGCGAGCATTCCCATGTAGTCGGCGGTGGCGCGGTCCATGCCGCGCGCACTGGCCGCGACGCCCCTGAAGATGTTCCCGCCGCCGATGACGAGAGCCACCTCGACGCCGAGCGCCTGGACTTCGGCCACTTCCTTGGCGATACGTCCTGCAACGGCCGGGTCGATGCCGAACGACTGCTCACCCATGAGCGCTTCGCCCGATAGTTTGAGGAGGATGCGGCGGAAGGCGGGGTGACCGGAGGAGGAATCCATAGAGTGGCGATTATATAACGTGCCGGCGAGAAAAGTGCCAAGTGCGACGTGCTGAGTGCTACGTGCGCGGGAAAGGGCTCGGTCCGACGTGCGAAGTGCGGAGGATGGTGTCGGGATCGAAGTGGAGAGTCCGAAGGGGATGGCTGGAGAATCACGTGAGTGGGGAAGTGCGTGGCGGTGGCGAACTCCCAATGCGCAAAATGCCAGGAACAGCCGGGAAGAGCCGGCGGCACCTGGCATTTCGCACTTTCCATCGCACTGGGCACCGTGCACCTTCCGGCGCACGGTGCCCACAGCACATCGCACCCAGCACTTCTGTCCGATCGCTACTCGGCCACGTCTCCGAGCTTGAAGCGCGCGAACCGGGCCACCGTGATGTTCTCGCCGGTCTTCGCGACGGCGGCGGCGATCATCTGGGAGACCTTGAGGGAGCCGTCGCGGACCGACAGCTGGTCCATCAGGCAGACGCGCTCGTAGAAGCTGCCGAGTTTGCCCTCGATGATCTTCTCGATCACGTTGGCAGGCTTCCCGGACTCGGCGAGCTGGGCGCGGAAGATCTCCTTCTCCTTCTCGACCTCGGCAGCCGGCACCTGTTCGCGGGTCACGAACGTCGGATCGGCGGCGGCGACCTGCATCGCGAGTTCCTTGACGAGGGTCTTGAAGTCGTCGGTCTTGGCGACGAAGTCGGACTCGCAGTTCACCTCGACGAGGACGCCGAGTTTCGCGAAGCCGAAGGGCCCCGCCGCGTCGGCCACCGGCATGTGGACGTACGTGCCCACCGCGCCTTGCTTGGTCGCGCGGCCCGAACGGGTCGCGGCCTTGGCGAGCCCCCGCTTGCGGAGGACCGTGATGGCCTCTTCGATGTCACCCTTGGCCTCGGTGAGGGCCGTCTTGCACTCCATCATGCCCGCGCCGGTCTTGTCGCGCAGGGCCTTGACCTGTTCTGCTGTGATTGCCATGACGTGTTCTCCCGTCGGGTCGGGCGTGACACCGCCCTGCCCGGTCGCGCTCGTACAAAAAAATCGTAGGGGCGGGTGTGCGACCCGCCCCTACGCGGTAGATCACCCGACCCGGTCGAGTCTAGGCGGACGCCGGTGTTGGCGTGTGCTCGGGGCGGGGACGCCGAGTGCTGCGCATTCCGCGCTGGGCCTCGGCTGCCGCCTCCGCATCCCCTGCCGCTTCGGCGTGGACCGCCTCGCGGAAGCCGCGACCCGTGACGATGGCGTCGGCCAGGCGCGAAGCGAAGAGTCGAATCGCGCGCAGGGCGTCATCGTTGCCGGGAATCACGAAGTCGACCTCGTCCGGGTCGCTGTTGGTGTCGACGACCCCGATGACCGGGATCTTCAACTTCCGGGCTTCGTCAACGGCGATCTTCTCCTTGTGGGTGTCCACGACGAAGATCGCGTCGGGAAGCTTGGCCATCAGCCGGATGCCGTCGAGGTTCTTCTGGAGCTTGCGCTTCTCCTTCTCGATCCGCGCAATCTCCTTCTTCGACAGCGTCTCGTAGCGACCGTCGGTCGCCATCGCCTCGAGTTCGCGCAGCCGTCCGAGGCTGCGCTGAATCGTGGTGAAGTTGGTCAAGAGGCCGCCGAGCCAGCGTTGGTTCACGAAGAACATCCCGCTGCGCTGCGCCTCTTCCGCAATGGCGTCCTGTGCCTGCCGCTTCGTGCCGACGAACAGGACCGTGCCGCCGTCCGATGCGAGACGGGTCACGAACTCTTCGGCCTCCCGGAACAGCTTCGCCGTCTTCCCGAGGTCGATGATGTAGATGCCGTTCCGTTCGCCGAAGATGAACTCCTTCATCTTCGGATTCCAGCGTTTCGTCTGGTGGCCGAAGTGAACCCCCGCCTCCAGCAGCTCTTTCATCGCGATCCCGGCCAAGCGCCCTCCACGTCCTGATGGAAACCGACAGTTAACGTTTGCTGAACTGGAAACGCTTGCGCGCGCCAGCCATGCCGTACTTCTTGCGCTCCTTGGCGCGCGCGTCGCGCGTCAGGAGGCCTTCCTTCTTGAGCCGCCCACGCAGCTCCAAGTTGTACTCACACAGGGCCCGGGCAATGCCCAGGCGGATCGCGCCGGCCTGTCCCGACACGCCGCCGCCCGCCACCGTCGCCAGGATGTCGAACTTGTCAGCGGTCTCGGTGAGCAGCAGGGGTTGGCGAACCTGAACGCGTAGCGACTCGGTCGGGAAGAACTCCTCGAACGCGCGACGGTTGACGCTGATGCCGCCCTTGCCTGGCCGGAGGAAGACCCGCGCGGCCGAAGTCTTGCGGCGGCCGGTGCCGTAATACTGAATGACTGCCACGTTAAGCTACCTTGAACTGGGTTGGTTTCTGCGCGGTATGCGGATGGTCCGAACCGCGGTAGACCTTCAGCTTGCGATACATGGCGTCGCCGAGCTTGGATTTCGGCAACATCCCCCGAATCGCCTGTTCGACCAGCCGCACCGGATTCTTCTGCCGGACGTCTTTCGCTCGTTCTTCGCGCAATCCACCCTCAAAGCCGCTGTGATGGCGATAGAGTTTCTGCGCTTCCTTCCGCCCGGTCAGCTTCACCTGCGCGGCGTTGATCACGATGACATGGTCGCCGGTGTCCAGGAACTGCGTGTAAGTCGCCTTGTGCTTGCCCTGGAGCAGCTTTGCCGCGGCCGTCGCGATGCGACCGAGGACCTTGTCCCCGGCGTCAATCACGTGCCACTGTCTTTCGATCGTCTTCGCACTTGCCGTAAACGTACGCATTGAACCGTTCCCTGTGGGTGTCTTTGAAACGACGGCAAACCAAAATGATAGCCAGCTTGGAGAATTCTGTCAACGGACAACGCCGAACACACGGCGAGGAAGAAGCCGGGACCCATCACGGCGCGCCTTTCTTGTCACCCCCACTGTCCGACTTCAGACCACAGCCCGATAATACGAGTGCGAAACGGGTCGATGCGCTGACGGTTCCGTGATCGGTCAGTCGACACGGCGCACAGGATGCACGGCTCGGGTTCGGTAGAGCTGGCAGTTTCGGCCAGTTTTCGCTGGGCGCCGGTCGTTTCGGGCCGGAAATCGATTGGCATCCGGCTTGCGCTACGGTCGGCGTTACCGGGCCCCGTGATTCGCAGGAGGGAACACAGGCGTGTTTCGCAGATCAAAAGCCGTCGTTGGCCTCGACATCGGGTCGAGTGCCGTCAAAGCCGTGGAGCTCCGGCCGTCGGGCCGCAGCTACAACGTCGTGGCCTTCGGCACCGAGCCGATCCCGGGAGACACCATCGTGGACGGCGCCATCATCGACGCCGGCGCGGTGGCCGACGCGATCCGCCGCCTCCTGGACACCGCCAAGATCAAGACGCGCGACGTGGTCGCCTCCCTCTCCGGCAATTCGGTCATCGTGAAGAAGATCACGCTGCCCGTGATGACCGAGGCGGAACTCTCGGAGTCGATCCAGTGGGAGGCCGAGCAGTACATCCCGTTCGACATCCAGGACGTCAACCTCGACTACCAGATCCTCTCGGCGCCGACGGCCGATCAGCGGGGCAGCATGGAAGTGCTGCTCGTCGCGGCGAAGAAGGAGAAGATCAGCGACTACACCGACGTCATCAAGCAGGCCGGCCGGGTACCGGTCATCGTGGATGTCGACGCGTTTGCGGTGCAGAACGCCTTCGAAGCCAACTACGACAATGAGCCGGGCGCGGTCATCGCCCTCCTGAATGCCGGCGCCAGCGGCGTGAACATCAACATCGTCAGCGGCGAGCAGTCGCTGTTCACCCGTGACATCTCGATGGGCGGCAACGCCTTCACCGAAGCGATCCAGAAAGAGCTGGGACTGCCCTTCGACAGCGCGGAGCGCGTCAAGAAGGGCGAGCCGGTGGACGGGACGATGCCCGAGGATGTCGCGCCGATCCTGCGGACGGTCACCGAGAACCTCCTGCTCGAGATCCAGAAGACCTTTGACTTCTTCAAGGCCACCGCGGCGTCCGAGCGGATTGATCGGATTCTCGTGAGCGGCGGCACCTCGCGCGTTGACGGTTTCGCCGCGCAACTGGCCGAGCGGTTCACGACGCAGGTCGAGTTGTTCGACCCGTTCCGGAAGATCCAGGTCGACGCGAAGAAACTCAAGATCGAGCACCTGCCGGACGTGGCGCCGACGTTGGCCGTCGCGGTGGGGCTGGCGCTCAGACGGGCGGGCGACCGATGATCCGAATCAACCTCATCGCCATCGAGCGCGAACGTACCAAGCGGCGGTCGTCAGCACCCGCTGCCGTCGGCACCGCCGGCGGTGTCGCGGTCACGCAGCTCAGGATTACCCTGGCGTGCAGCCTGATCCTGGTGCTGACCGGCCTGGGCGTCGGCTGGTGGTACTGGTCCCTCGCGCGGCAGAGTGCCCGCGTCGAGGAGGACATTCTCACCAGCCAGAAGGAGACAGCGCGCCTCCGGTCGCTCATCGTGCAGGTGCAGCAGTACGAAGCGCGGCGGGTGCAGCTCAAACAGCGCGTCGGGCTCATCGAAGAACTGCGGAAAGGGCAGGCCGGACCGGTCCACCTGCTCGACGAGATCTCCCGCAGCCTGCCCGACATGCTCTGGTTGTCGGAGGTCAAGCAGCAGGGCGCGGATCTGACGATCACGGGCCGCTGCACGACGCTCACGGCGCTCTCGGATTTCGTGGATAACCTGAAACTCGGCGGGTACTTCAAGCCCGTGGAGATTCTCGACAGCCAGGTTGACCCGTCGCAACGGATGTCAGGCGTCGATCTCATTCGCTTCTCGGTGAAGGCGACCTTTACGCCGCCTGCGGGGTAGCGGACCGCAGGGACAGGCTGGCCTGCACGAGAATCGCGGACTCCGGGGGGGCTCATAAAGCCGCAGGGCCGTTGCCCCGATAGAAAGGCGAGACGTGGCTGGGACACTGAGCAAGCTGCCGTGGTACGGACAGATCGGAGCCTTCGTCGCCCTGTCCGTGGCGGGCTTTGGGGCCTTCTTCTACCTGTACGTCACGCCGATGCAGGCGGGAATGGCGCAGCGCCAGCGGAAACTCGATGCGTTGCAGGTGGACATCCGGAAGAGCCAGGTCATCGCGCAGCGTCTCCCGCAGTTCCGGGCCGAGGTCGCGGACCTCGAGAACCGGCTCGAAACCCTGAAGAACGTGCTGCCGGAGGAGAAGGACATGGGCGACATGCTGCGGCGTCTCCAGACGCTCGCCGTCCAGTCGAACCTCACCATCCGCAGCTTCAAGCCCACGGCGACGCCGGTGACCAAGCAGTTGCACGCGGAGGTCCCCATCAACCTGCAACTCGACGGCGCGTACCACAATCTGGGCATCTTCTTCGATCGGGTGAGCAAGTTCCCCCGGATCATCCACATCAGCGACATCGATATCAAGGCCAAGGACAAGCAGGAACCGGATTCGACGATCACCGCCGACTGCGTCGCCACCACCTTCGTCCTGCTCGAGAACAAGCAGGTCGTAAGGCCGGCGCCGGGGCCGGGCGGGGTGAGGCCGACGCCGGGGGCCGGGGGGCCACGGTGAGCGAGGCGCCCATGAAATGCGTGTGTTCGATCGTGCTGGCAGCGGCCACCCTCGTCGCGGTGGGCGCGGCCGGGCAAGTGGCGCAGAAGCCGAAGCCTCCGGCGCGGCCGCCGGCCGCGGGGGCATCCGCCGTGAAGCCGGTTGACGCACCTCGGCCCAAGGTGGCCACGGCTCCAGCCCCCAAGCCCCCCGAGACGTACAGTTACAGGGCCGAAGGGCGACGCGATCCCTTCGTGAGTCTGATGAACCGAGGCGGCGACACCCGCCAGAACCGGAAGGGCGACGGGATCGCCGGGCTGTATGCGAGTGAGGTCGTGCTGAGGGGCATCATGCAGAGCCGGGGCACCTACCTGGCAATCGTGCAGGGGCCCGACGGCAGGCGCCCGTACATCGTCCACACCAACGATCGATTCGCGGACGGCGTGGTGAAGGCGATTTCCGCCGACAGCATGCTCATCCTCCAAGAGGTGAACGACCCACTGTCGCTCACCAAGCAACGGGAGATCCGCAAGACGCTGCGGGCGGTCGAAGAGGTCAAGTAGATGCGGCACAACTGGATTGTCCGGACATGGGCGAGATGCGGGCGTGCACACCCGACGACCGGTCATCGCACTGGCGCCTGGGCGGGGCTGGCGGTGGTACTGGCGGCCAGCATGGTGGTGGCCGGGTTTGCCGCGGTTGAGACCGCGCCGCCCCGGGCGCGCCTCAGTACGATCTCGGCAACGCTGGGCGGGCGCGGGGCGTCGGTGCTCATTGAGTCCTCGGCGCCCGTCGCCTACGTGACGGCGCGTCCCGATCCGCTGACGGTGCTCGTTGACCTGCGGAACGTCACGTCAGCAGGAGCGGTGAACCGGGTCACCTCGTCGCGCGTGGGGCCGGTGGCCGCCGTGACGTTCGAGGACGTCAAGGCGACCGACGGAGCGGCCATCACGCGTGTCCGCGTGCTGCTCGCCACGCCCGCGCAGCATCGCGTGCACAGCGACCGGAACGTGATCCAGGTGGATGTCGTGCCCGACGACGAAACCGTGCCGGCGGCGGAGAAGCCGCGGGCAGCCGTTGCGCCTCTCTCCGCAGCCACGGCGACCCCAGCCACGCGCCTCGAGGCCATCCGCGCAAACGCGGGCGCGCGCGGCGTCGAAGTGACGCTCGCCGGCAACGGTACGCTGCTCGCCTCGTCCCCGGAGGTCACCCGCGCGGCTCCGTACCGGCTGGTGCTCGACTTCGAGGGCGTGGCGTCGAAGGTTCCGGCAGTCACGCCCATCGCCCGTAGCGCTATCCGGCGCGTGCGGGTGGCGACGCACAGCGTGACTCCGCGTGTGACTCGCGTGGTCTTCGACCTCGCGCGCGAAGTGCCGTACACACTGCAGCCCGCAGGGAACGAACTGAAGGTTCTGTTCGTCGAGCATCCTGACGCGCCCGCATCGATGGCCCCTGCCGCTCCAGCCGTCGCGCCGGTGACGGTGCCAGCGTCGGTCCCGGCCAGGGGGGCTGGCGCCGAGGCGGCCGAGGCGGCGAAGAGGACCGACCCGCAGCCGCCGCCTGCCAAGCCGGCGCCGGCGACCGTTGCTCCGGCAGCGGCTCCGCAGGTTGCGGCGCCACCGCAGACACCGCCTCCGACGACGGTCGTGCCCTCGTCGCCCTCGACGCAGCCGGCGCAGACCGCGCAGGTCGGATCGGGGTCGGGCGCGCGGCAGTACACCGGACACCCGATCAGCCTCGACTTCCAGGGTGCAGACCTGCGGTCGGTGCTGCGGACGTTCTCGGAGATCAGCGCGCTGAACATGGTGATCGATCCCCAGGTCCAGGGGACCGTGGACGTCGCGCTGCGCGACGTGCCGTGGGACCAGGCGCTCGACATCATCCTTCGTGCGAACAAGCTCGGGTACGTCGTCGACGGGACGGTCGTCCGCATCGCGCCGCTCGCCGCCCTCTCGGACGAGGAAGGCGCGCGCCGCAAGCTGTCCGACGAGCAGGCACTGTCGGGCGAGTTGAAGGTCATGACGCACGCACTCAGCTACGCGAAAGCCGAGGATCTCAAGACACTGATCGAGAGGAGCGCGTTGACCAAGCGGGGCGACGTCCAGGTGGATCCGCGCACGAACACCCTGATCATCCGCGACCTGCCGAACGGCCTCGAGACCGTCAGCGCGTTGGTGGCCACGCTCGACAAGCCGCAGCCGCAGGTGGAGATCGAGGCGCGCATCGTCCAAACCACTCGTGATTTCGCGCGGTCGATCGGCGTGCAGTGGGGGATTGGCGGGCGGATGGCGCCGCAGTTGGCGAACACCACGTCGCTGGCGTTCCCGAACAGCGTGAGCGTGGGCGGTCGCACCGGGGGCGTCCAGGCTGGCGTGGGAGACACGACGGCCGTCGGGACGGCGGTGAATCTGGGCGTATCGGCGGCGTCGAGCGCCATCGGCATCGCGCTCGGTTCGGTGAATGGCGCCTTCAACCTCGATGTGGCGTTGTCCGCGCTCGAGACGAGCGGCAAGGGTCGCATCCTCTCCACGCCGCGCGTGTCCACGCAGAACAACCAGGAAGCCGAGGTGATGCAGGGCACGCAGATTCCCATTCAGACGATCGCCAACAACACCGTGACCGTGACGTTCAAGGACGCCGCGCTGTCGCTCAAGGTCACACCGCAGATTACCGCGTCGAACACCGTCATCCTCAAGATCCTGCTCGAGAACGCGACGGCGGACTTCAGTCGCGCGGTTGGGCCGAGCGCGATTCCCCCGATCGACACGCAGCGGGCGACCAGCACGGTGCTCGTCAAGGACGGCGAAACGACGGTCATCGGCGGGATTTACGTGAGTCAGGAACAGGCGTCGCTCGACAAGACGCCAGGCGCGTCGCGGATTCCGCTGCTCGGCTGGTTGTTCAGACGGGACGCGATCCACGATCAGAGTCGCGAGTTGCTGATCTTCATCACGCCACGGATTGCCAAGCTGTAGGCGGTACCAGGACGGGCGAGCGAGGGCACTGAGATGAATTGGACACGTGATCGACACATGGCCGGAGCGGCGGCGCTCGCACTTGCGATGCTCGCCTCCACTTCGTGCGGCGACGCCGTGCGGCAGGGACGGGCCTCGAGCTATCTGGTCGTCGACCAGCTCACGGCCGCTTCCGGGGCCAAGCCCAGCCTGTTCAGCAACGTTCTCGAATCGGACGTCGTCACCCTGGTCAAGGCCACGGTGGGCACCCAGACGGTGCTGGTCCCAACCGTGTTCGAGGATCTGGGGCAGGTCCAGCTTCACATCGCGATGAAGGACCCGGGGGGCACGGTACCCAGCAACCCGTCGACCGTGAACCAGATCACGCTCGATCGGTACGAAGTGACGTTCGTGCGTTCGGATGGACGGGCCACGCCTGGCGTCGACGTGCCGGCGGCGTTCTTCGGGGCGATTACCGGGACCGTAACGGCCACGCCCACGGCGTTCACCTTCGTGCTCGTGCGGGCGCAGGCCAAGCTCGAGGCGCCGCTGATGGCGATGAGGAACGGCGGCGGCAACGTCGTGCTCTCGACGATCGCACAGGTCACCGTGTACGGGCACGACCAGGCGGGCAATACCGTGTCGCTGACCGGGTCGATGAGCGTGAACTTCGCCGACTGGGGCGATCCCGGCTAGGGATGGGGTAGGGGAGCCTGGGGCCCGGAGCCGGAGCCCTATTCGAGACGGCCCTCGGAACGACAGCACGGGGCAGAGCATATGGTGAGAGCATTCCGCACGTTCGCACTCCTCACGACGGTCGCGGCGCTGGCGACGGCCTGCTCGGTCAAGAGCACGACCGAGCCGGCACTGTCCGGGCCGTCGGAACTCAGCCTGTCGCTGACGCTGCAGGCCAATCCCGACGTGATCACGCAGGATGGCGCGTCGCAGTCACAGATCGTCGTGCTGGCACGGGACGCGAGCGCGCAGCCGCTGCGAAACGTGTCGGTCCGAGTCGAGATCACGCAAGGCGGGAAGATCGCCGACTACGGGACGCTCTCGACCCGCACCGTCGTGACGGGGAGCGATGGTCGCGCCGTGCTCACGTACACGGCGCCGGCCGCGCCGGCGCAATCGGTGGACACCGGAGCGAACATCATCACGTTGATGGTGACACCGATCAACGGCAACTACGCGAATGCCATGCCGCGTACGGTCGATATCCGGCTCGTGCCGCCTGGCGTGATCATCCCACCGTCCGACCTGGTCCCCGGCTTCACATTCAGCCCGACAGCGCCCAAGGAGCGGGATAGTGTGATCTTCACCGCACCGTTCTGCACCGCGACCGGTCAGACGGGGTGCACGACCGGATCGGTGGTCTCCTTCGAGTGGAGGTTCGGCGACGGCGCCACCGGGTTCGGGCAGACGGTCACGCACGCCTTCGACATCGGTTCGTGGCCTGTGACGCTGACGATCAAGGATGCCAATCAGCGCGCCGCATCCGTGATGCAGGTCGTCACGATCGGCGCCGGCGAAGTTCCCAAGCCGGCGTTCGAGTTCTCGCCGGCCGGGCCTGTTGTCAACCAGAACGTGTTCTTCAACGGCTCGGCTTCGACGGCTGCGAACACGAGAACCATCGTGGACTACGAGTGGAATTTCGGCGACGGCACCGTGAAGCACGGCGTGACGCAGGTGCACTCGTTCGACGCCAAAGGGACCTACACTGTGACACTGAAGGTCACCGACGATGCCGGCCGCTACGGTGTGGTGTCGAGGACGGTGTCGGTGGTGGTTCCTGCGCCGTAGTGCGGTGCATCGTCCCGATGAGGTGTGACTGTGCCTGACAGCCCGCGCATCGAGGAACTGAGACGCCGGGTCCAGCGGGACCCGGCGTCCATCGCCTTCGCACAACTGGCGGAGGAGTATCGGCGCGCAGGCCGGTCCGCAGATGCGGTCGAGACGTGTCGCGCGGGACTCTCGCACC
The DNA here is from genome assembly GCA_036504215.1 of Vicinamibacterales bacterium. Lineage (NCBI taxonomy): Bacteria > Pseudomonadati > Acidobacteriota > Vicinamibacteria > Vicinamibacterales > Vicinamibacterales bacterium. Next base: position 43,701 of record DASXVO010000006.1, read on the forward strand.
ACCCGGATTACCTGTCGGCGCGCGTGACCCTGGGGCGAGCGCTCATCGAAACGGGCGACCTGACGACCGCCGAGAGCGAGTTGGAGCGCGTACTGGCCGCCGCGCCGGAGAACCTCGCCGCCCTGAAGGGCCTGGCGGAAATTCATCACCGCACAGGCGACCTGCCGAAGGCGCTCGAGTACTACCGCAGTGCGCTCGGATTCGCCCCGCACGATCCCGATCTCGAGCATCTCATCGAGAAGATCGAGAAGGAACTCGAGCCGAACCAGCCACTCCCCGTCGTGGAGCGTGGGCTCTCGTTCGAGGAAGCCATGGGCGAATTCGCGGCCTTCGGCGCCGAACCACGGCCCGCCGATCCGGCTCGAACGCCGGGCCAGGCACTCGACGACGACCGCACGGGGCCCATCACCGTGATTCCCGAGTCTGGCCCTTCCCTTGCCGATCCCGCTGAACCCGCCGTGCCCCCCGCACCGTCGCTGGCTTCGGTCGAGCCGATAGTGGGGCTCGCGTCTGTACCCGCGCGTCAGATCGAGACGCTCGAGCGGTGGCTGGACGTCATTCTCGCCGAACGCGATCGCCGCGTATAATTTCGCCTGTTGCACCCGACATGCCCCGAGGGGCCGCCCGGAGGCAGCGGACGCTCGTCCCTCAATGACTTTCGCACCCTCGACCCTGCTCACGTCGCGCCGCCTACGCCTGGCGCTGGCTCTCGAGACGTCCGGCTGTGACGCCCTCGTCGTGACGCATCTTCCCAACCTGTTCTACCTGACGAACTTCGCCGGCAGCGCAGGCGCGGCGATCGTCTCGCCAGCCGGGCTGACTCTCGTGCTGGACGCGCGGTACGTGGCGGAGGCCGAACACCTGCGCGATTCCGAGCACGGTCCTCGAGACGCGAGGCTCGTCCGCGTCGAGAGCAGCTACGATCAGACGATCGCCGGTGTGCTGCGCGGCATCGGAGCGTGTCGCGCCGGGTTCGAAGCGGACCACCTGGCATTTGGCCGGCACGCCCGGCTGCGGACCGGACTGGGAGCCGGGACCGAACTCGTGCCGACATCAGGCCTCGTCGAGCGACTGCGCCAGCTCAAGGACGCGCACGAGATCGCCGCGCTTCGGACGGCCGCACGCCTGGTATCGCGCGTGGCGCTCGCGGTGGTCAGCCATGTGAAGGCGGGACTGCGAGAACGGGATCTCGCGGCGCTCATCGACTGCGAGATGCGTCGGGCGGGGTTTTCACGGCCGGCATTTGATACGATTGTAGGCTCGGGTCCAAACGGCGCACTCCCACACGCCACGGCGAGCGAACGGATCCTCCGCGCTGGGGACCTCGTCGTGCTGGACTTTGGTGGTGTGCGCGACGGATACTGCGCGGACCTCACGCGCACGGTGAGCATCGGGCCGGCCGCCGAGGAACAGCGCCGCATCTACCAGGCGGTGCTGGAGGCGCAGGCCGCGGCGCTCGCGTCGGTCCGTTCCGGGGTGACGACCGGCGAGATCGACCGGGCGGCGCGCGATGTGCTCGAATCCCGCGGGTTGGGAGCCGGCTTCGTGCACGGCACCGGACACGGGCTGGGCATCGAGGTCCACGAGTTGCCGAGCCTCACGCCGATCCGGGCGGAGGACAGGGCGGGAGATCCCCCGCGGCCGTGGGCGGTGCCGGTCGAACCCGGGATGGTGTTCACGGTTGAACCGGGCACGTATCTGCCCGGGTGGGGTGGTGTCCGAATCGAAGACGACGTGCTGGTGACCAACGAGGGCTGCGAGGTGCTGACCGGTGCACCGCGCGAGTTGATCGAGCGCTGATGACCATGATGAAAATCGACGAGATCAGACAGATTCTCGATCTGGTGCGGGAGCACGAGCTCAGCGAACTGGAACTCGAGAGTGACGGCGTGCGCATCCGGATCAAGAAGGGCGGCCAGGCCATCGTCCAGGCGGCGGCGATACCCGTCGGTGTGCCAACCGCGCCGGCCGGCCCGACCCTGGTTGCGACGGCTGCGGCGGAACAGCCGTCGCCGGAAATCGAGATCGACAGCGAGCTGGCGATCGTCAAATCGCCAATCGTCGGCACGTTCTACCGCGCGCCCGAACCGAACGCACCGCCCTTCGTCCAGCCGGGCGACAGCGTGAAGAATGGGCAAACGCTGTGCATCATCGAAGCCATGAAGATGATGAACAACATCGACTCCGAGTACGCGGGCACGGTGGTGAAGGTCTACGCGGAGAACGGACAACCCGTGCAGTACGGCGAACGGCTGTTCGCGATCAAGCGTTGAGGGCTGTGGCTGAATGTTCAAGAAAATCCTGATCGCCAATCGTGGCGAGATCGCGCTGCGCGTCATCTATGCCTGCCGGGAAATGGGCATCAAGACGGTGGCCGTGTACTCCGAGGCGGACGAGAACTCGCTGCACGTCCGGTTCGCGGACGAGGACGTCTGCATTGGTCCACCGAGGGCCGCCGAGAGCTACCTGAGCGTGCCGGCGGTGATCAGCGCGGCCGAGGTGACCGGCGCGGACGCCATCCACCCGGGCTACGGGTTCCTGTCGGAGAGCGCGTATCTGGCCGAAGTCTGTGAAGCGTGCCACATCAAGTTCATCGGGCCCGACCCGCGTGTCATCCGGCTCATGGGCGACAAGGCGCGCGCCCGCCGCGTGATGAAGAAGGCTGGCGTGCCGGTGCTGCCGGGCAGTGAGGGCATCGTCGAGAGCGAAGAGAAGGCGCTGAAGATCGCCAAGGACATCGGATACCCGGTGCTGGTGAAGGCGACGGCCGGCGGGGGCGGTCGCGGGATGCGGGTGGCGGCCGGGCCGGGCGAATTCGGGCAGGCGTTCAAGACGGCGCAGCGCGAGGCGGAAGCGGCGTTTGGCGTCAAGGACGTCTACATCGAGAAATACGTCGAGTCGCCGCGTCACATCGAGTTTCAGATCCTCGGGGACCACCACGGCAACGTCGTCCATCTGGGCGAGCGCGAGTGCTCGATTCAGCGGCGCCACCAGAAGCTCATCGAGGAGTCGCCCTCTCCGGCGCTCAGCGAGAAGCTGCGGCGCAAAATGGGCGGTATCGTCGTCGACGCGGCCAAGGCCGTGCAGTACGCGAACGCCGGCACGTTCGAATTCCTGTTGGATCCGCAGGGCCGGTTCTACTTCATGGAGGCGAATACCCGCTTGCAGGTCGAACACGGCGTGACGGAGCTCGTGACCGGCGTCGATATCGTGAAAGAACAGATTCGCGTGGCGGCGGGGGAGCGACTGTCGTTCCGGCAGAGCGAGGTCACCTTCACCGGACACGCGATCGAGTGCCGCATCAACGCCGAATGTCCGGACACCTTCATCCCGTCGCCCGGCGTCATCCGCGTATTCGCCATGCCGGGCGGCCCCGGAGTTCGCATCGACACGGCCGCGCACTCCGAGTGCACGATATCGCCGTACTACGACTCGATGCTGGCGAAGGTGATGGCGCACGGCCGGGACCGCCAGGAGGCAATCGCCCGCATGCGTCGTACGCTCGAGATGACCGTCATCGAAGGCATCAAGACGAATGTGGCGATGCACCTGAAGATCCTGGCGGAGCCCGACTTCGTCGCTGGTCGCCTCAGCACGGCGTTCATGAACCGCTTCATGACGACGCCGGCCACCGGCCGGCCCCTCGCCGAAGCGGTGTAGATCTGGCGCATGTAGCCGTCCTGTGCACCTGCCTGCCCTTTACGCCATCGTGGACGCCGAGGTTGCCAACCGGCGCGGGTGGACCGTGCCGGAGCTGGCCAGGGCCTATCTGGCCGGCGGGGCCAGGTTGCTGCAAGTGCGCGCCAAGCGGGCGGGTGGCGCCGAATTCCTGGAGTGGTGCGAGGCCGTCGTGGCCGACGCGCGGGCGCTCGGAGCGACGGTGATCGTCAACGACCGCGCCGATGTCGCAGCGATGGCGGGTGCGGATGGTGTCCACCTCGGGCAAAACGATCTCGGCGTGAGCGACGTGCGCCGGGTGTACCCGTCAATCCGCGTGGTCGGGCTGTCCACGCATAGCGAGCAGCAAATCGCTGCGGCCTTCGAGCAACCAGCGAGCTACACGGCCGTCGGGCCAATCTTCGCGACCCGAACGAAGGCCACGGGCTACGACGCGGTGGGGCTGCACCTCGTGCGCTCGGCTGTCGCCGCCGCGCGCAGCCGGGGCGAAGGGGGGATCGGCCGGCCGATCGTCGCGATCGGCGGCATCACCCTCGAGCGGGCCGAACGCGTCTTATCCGCCGGGGCGCACTCGGTCGCCGTGATCTCCGATTTGTTGTCGACCGGCGATCCGGAGGCCCGAGTGCGAGCGTACGTCGAGCGGCTCACGACGGCCTGACAGCATGCGAACGCCCGCGCGTCCCCTCATCCGCCCCGCCGTCGCGGCCCTGCTTGGGCTCGCGGCGCTGCTGATCCCGCGGTCGTTCGTACGACCTCCGGCTTCCCGTCCCGAGCGCCAGTCCTCCATCACGATCAAGGGTGCCAGCGGTGGCAAGCCCCGGTTCGTGTTCGCCGGAGTCCAGGTCCCACACGCGGATCGCGAACTCGACGTGACGGCCAGCGTGCTGGCCGACGTGCTCTGGGCCGACCTGACATTCGAGGACGTATTCGATCTCTCACCGCGGCTGCAGGGTGCCGAGGCGGCGGTGGTCTCCAGGCCGAGCGACGGCCCAGGGATCGATGGCTGGGTGGCGCGTTGGCGTGCCGCGGGAGCGGACGGTGTGGTGTCCGGCGAGGTACACCGTGACGGCGCCGCGCTGCGGTTCGATCTGCGGATCGACGACGTGCGGAGCGCGCAACTGGCGTTCGGACGGGAATACATCGGTGCGATGGCCAATCCGCGGCGGTTCGCGCACGTGGCCGCCGACGAGATTCTGGGCGCACAGGCGGGGATCGTCGGTGTCGCGCACTCCCGCCTTGCCTTCGTGTCGGACCGGTCCGGCGGCTTCAAGGAACCGACGGGGTCGCTCCGTCGCGTCAAGGAAATCTTCATCGCCGACTACGACGGGGCGAACGAGCGCCGGCTGACGGTGGACGGCGATCTCGACCTGACACCCAGTTGGTCGCCCGATGGCCGGGCGGTCGCCTACACGTCGTACCGGCGGGGGTATCAGGACATCTTCGTCAGTGCTGTCGAGGATCGGCGTCAGACGGCGCCGACCGGCGCGCGAGGAAAGAACTGGCTGCCCGCCTGGTCACCCGACGGGACCCGCATGGCGTTCACCTCGAACCGCGACGGCAACGAAGAAATCTACGTGATGTCCGCCGATGGCCGTGACGTCCGCCGGTTGACGCGCGACTGGGCCATCAGTACCTCACCTGCGTGGTCACCCGACGGCACGCAGATCGCATTCACCTCGAACCGGACCGGTTCGCCGCAGATTTGGGTGATGGGGGCGGACGGATCGAATCCTCGAGCGGTGACCACCGAGAAGTACTGCGACCGGCCGAGCTGGTCGCCCGGTCCGGTGAACGAGATTGTCTACGTCTCGCGCACGAACACCGGGTTCGACATCAAGGTCATCGAACTGGCCACGGGCGCCATCCGCCAGCTGACCGCCGGCCGCCAGAACGAGAGTCCGGTGTTCGGGCCGAACGGACGGCACATCGCCTTCACCTCGAGTCGCTCGGGCACCCAGCAGATCTGGATGATGACGCGGACAGGCGGGGACCTGCGGCAGATGACCCGGCTCGGGAACAACTCGATGGTGTCGTGGTCCCGGTAGCGCCCCGTCCCGGATCCCGCCTATAATGCCCGAGTTCGCGCCGCCAGACCGGTTCGGTCGACCGTGGGGCGGCTGATCACCGGCTGGAAGCACGGCCGCGGGCGGGCGCCGGAGGCAGCGGGCCAACAGGCCGACGATGACAACGACGGGAGATCGCGCGCTTCGGAGCCGTCAACTCCAACTGGCGATCGCCCTGCTCGCCCTGGTGCTGGCCGCGGGCACCATCGGCTACACGCTCATCGAGGGCTGGAGCGTCTGGGACGCGCTGTTCACGACGGTCGTCAGCGTGACGACGGTCGGATCGAGCAAGCTCGAACGGCTCTCGCCGGCCGGACAGGTCTTCACCGTCCTCCTGTTGATTGTTGGCGTCGGAACGGCGTTCTACGCCTTCACGCTGGTCGCGGCCGGCGTCATCGAGTCGCGGCTGCATCCGAGGAACCAGGAGCGGCGCCGGGCGCGTATGATTGACGCTCTCACCGATCACTTCATCCTCTGCGGCGCCGGCCGCATCGGCCTCATCATCGCGGAGGAGTTCCGACGGCAGAAGGTGAAGTTCGTCGTGATCGATCGCGATCGAGAGGCCGTGCAGGCTGTTCTCGACCGCGGCGACGTGGCGATCGAAGCCGACGCCAGCCGCGAAGACATCCTCAAGAAGATCAGGATCGACAAGGCACGCGGCCTGATTGCGGCACTCGGTACCGACGCCGAAAATGTGTACGCGATCCTGACGGCCCGCGGTCTGCGGCCCGACCTCTACGTCATTGCGAGGGCGGACTCGGAGGACGCGGGGCGCAAGCTGCTGCGCGCGGGCGCCAACCGTGTGATCTCGCCGTACCAAATCGGTGCCACGCAGATGGCGCAGACGGCGCTGCGTCCGGCTGTCGTCGATTTCGTCGAGCTGGCGACGAGCTCGGAGAATCTCGAGTTGGCCATGGAGCAGATCAGCATCGGCGCCACATCCGGCCTTGCCAGTCGAACCATCGTGGATGCCAACCTCCGCCAGCGGTTCGGCGTGATCGTCGTCGGCATTCAGCGAGACAACGGCCGTATGGAGTTCAACCCGGCGCCAGACGCCGTCATGCGATCCGGCGACCAGCTCGTCGTCCTCGGCCGGCCCGAACAACTGAAGGGGCTGGAGGTGGCCGCGCAGTAGAGGCCGGACCGGGGAAGAGGCAGGGACCCAGGAGTGTGAGGTGCGATGTCTGCTCGCATGCTTGACGGTACGGCGCTGGCGAAACAGATTCGGGCGGAACTGGCGCCCCGCGTCCAGGCGTTCATGGCGTCGCAGGGCCGGCCGCCGGGATTGGGCATCGTACTCGTCGGCGATGACGCAGGATCGGAGATCTACGTCCGGAACAAGCTGAAGTCGGCGGGCGAGACCGGGCTGCGGGCCAACGTGTTCCGTCTGCCAGCGACCGCGGTGCTCGACGATGTCCTGCGCGTGGTCGTCGAGCTGAACGCGAGTGGCCTGCACGACGGGATCCTGGTGCAGTCGCCGCTGCCGGCGGCCATGGGCGCGGACGCCGAGCAGATGGTGTTCGATGCGATCGATCCGGCGAAGGACGTGGATGGCTTCCATCCTGACAACGTCGGACGCCTCGTCCAGAAGCGCCCGAGACTGGTGGCGTGTACGCCGCTCGGCGTGGTCGCGTTGCTCGAGCGGTCCGGCATTGCCATCGACGGCGCACGTGCCGTCGTCATCGGGCGCAGCGATATCGTGGGCAAGCCGGTTGCGCTGTTGCTGCTGCACCGCAACGCCACGGTGACCATCTGCCACTCGAGGACGCGCGACCTCGCGGCGCTGTGTGCGACAGCCGACATTCTGGTGTCGGCGATCGGTCGGGCCGGATTCGTCACGCCCGGGTTCGTCAAGCCCGGCGCGACGGTTGTGGATGTGGGCATCAGTCGCCTCGCAGATGCCGCGGCCGTTGGCCGGCTGTATCCAGAGGGCCACCCGCGCCGTGCCGACTTCGAGCGCCGCGGGTCGCTGGTCGTCGGGGACGTCCATCCTGGAGTGGCAGACGTGGCGGGGGCGATGACTCCGGTGCCTGGAGGAGTCGGCCCGCTGACCATTGCCATGCTGCTCGCGAATACGCTGACAGCCGCAGAGGCCGGATGCTCAGGTTCGCGCTGACCGGTGGCATCGCCACCGGCAAGAGCTACGTCCGGGAGCGTGTCGCAGCCCGCGGGGTACCGACCGTGGACGCGGATGCAGTCGTCCACGCGCTCCTCTCCGCTGATTTGGATCTCATTGCCGAGGTCGCGCACCGATTCGGCCCACGGGTCTTGCTCCAGGACGGCGGGGTGGACCGCAGGGCCCTGGGCGCCGTGGTCTTCCATGACGCGTCCGCCCGCCGCGATCTCGAGGCGATCGTGCATCCCCGCGTCTTCGACCGAATTGCCGGGTGGATGTCGTCCCAGGCGCGGGCGGGCTCCCGCTGGGTTCTGGCCGACATCCCCCTGCTGTTCGAGACCGGGCGAGACCAAGAGTTCGACCGCATCATTGTCGTGGCCTGCGCCCCCGAGGAACAGGTGCGGCGCATCGTGCGGCGCGACGGGCTGAGCGAATCGGCCGCGCGAGCGCGGCTGAGCGCCCAGTGGCCGATCGCGGACAAGGTCCTCCGGGCGAATGACGTAGTGGACACTGGAGGCACGTTCGAAGAGACGGACCGACAGGTGGACGCCGTCTGCCGGGAGGTCGACGAAGTCACACGCAGCATCGAGCCTTTCAGCCTATAATGCCCTTCGCGCACGCGCGCCGGTGCCGCCGTGCTGCCCGGCGAGCCCCTCCGGGAAACGTCACCCTTTCTCTTCAGATCTGGTTCGGAGGCGCATCACATGGCAGGTTTGTTTATCAAGAAGGACCTGGCGAAGCTCATCGCCGACGCCAACGATCCGCTCGCCGGCGAAGCCGCTCACGGCGCACACGCGGGAGGGCAGCTCAAACGGACGCTGACGGCGTTCAACCTCACGATGCTGGGCATCGGCGCCATCATCGGCGCCGGCATCTTCTCTCTGACCGGAACCGCCTCGGCCAACTACGCCGGCCCGGGCATCGTGTACAGCTTCATGATCGGCGGCGTGCTCTGCGCGCTCGCGGGGGTCTGCTACGCCGAGATGGCGTCGATGATCCCGGTCGCCGGCTCCGCCTACGCCTACAGCTACGCCACGATGGGCGAGTTCATCGCCTGGATCATCGGCTGGGACCTGATCCTCGAATACGCGTTCGGTGCGGTGACGGTCAGCGCCTCGTGGTCCGGCTACTTCCTCAGCCTGATCCACAAGACGCTCGGCCTCCCCGTCTCGGACACGATGATGCGCTTCACGAAGGGGCCGTGGGAGCAGGTTCTGCTCAGCGACGGCGTCACCAGGGCGTTCGGGCTCTGGAACATCCCCGCGTCCTTCATCGGCTTGCTCGTCGCCGCGATCCTCTACCGGGGCATGCGTGAGAGTGCGTTCGTCAACAACCTGATCGTGATCGTCAAGGTCACGATCGTCCTCGTGTTCATCGGCCTGGGCATCAGCCTCATTTCCCCGGACAACCTGTTCGTGAACAAGGCCGCGACCGGTCTGTTCGCCCTCGTGCCCGCCAAGGAGATGATCACGCTGAACGGGAACCAGGTGAACGCGTATGGATGGGGCCTGAACGGGGTGCTCACCGGCGCCGGCGTGGTGTTCTTTGCCTACATAGGATTTGATGCGGTCTCAACCACCGCCCAGGAAGCCAAGAACCCGAAACGCGACTTGCCCATCGGGATTCTGGGTTCGCTCGTCATCTGTACCATTCTCTACATCCTGGTGGCCGTCACCCTCACCGGCGTCGTGAACTTCAAGGAACTGGGCGTGCCGGATCCGATCGCGGTGGGTATCGACCGGATCGTCGCCTTGCGCGGCTGGTCTCCGGTGTCCCAGAAGGTCTTCACCTTCTTCATCAAGCTGGGCGCGCTGTCCGGCCTCACCTCCGTCATCCTCGTCATGATGATGGGGCAGACGCGGATCTTCTACGCCATGAGCAAGGACGGGCTGCTGCCCTGGTTCGGCGCCGTCCACAAGGAGCACGGAACCCCGTATATTGCGACGACGCTGACGGGCCTTTTCGTGGCCTTCTGCGGCGGCGTGATGCCGATGAGCCTGGTGGGCGAGTTGGTGTCGATCGGGACCCTGCTGGCCTTCGTGCTGGTCTGCGTCGGCGTGCCGCTCTTGCGCGTCGCCAGCCCGGAGATCGAGCGGCCGTTCAAGGTTCCGGGCGGTTCGGCGGGCGCCTGGATCGTCGGCATCACTGGCGCTGCGGCGTGCCTCTACGTGATGTGGGGGCTGCCGAAGGATACCTGGTTGCGGCTCATCCTCTGGCTGGAGATTGGCCTGTTGATCTACGGCGGATTCGGCTGGCGCCGGAGCCGGCTGGCCAACCCCCAGGAGACGCCGGCCCGCGCGAGGATGCACATGCCGATCCTGGTGACGGCGATCGTCGCCTTGATCCCGACGATCATCTTCGCCGTCAGGGTCTTCGGCAAGGGGCAATAGCGAAGCTGTGGCTACGCTGCCTGGGCTTCCCTGTGTGGTGGGGGAGCCCGGGCGCGCGGTCGGTCCTGGCTGCCCACCTACTCCTCGGCTTCCTCTGGGTCCTTTGCCGGCGCGATCCTCTCCTCCAGGAACGTGTTCCATTCGTGACAGTGCGGGCAATGCCAGAGGAGTTCGGTGCTCCGGTAGCGGCACCGTATGCAGACGTGGGGATCGAGGTAGAAGATCGAGTGGCCGGTCAGCTCGACGTAGCGATCGACGAGGGCCGGATCGAGGGTGAGTTCCTGCAACGTCTTCCAGGTCGCTTCGTGAATGGCGAGGCCGTGCGGGTTGTGTGCGAGCGCTTCGAACAGCAGTTCCAGTGCCTCGGCCGGCTTGCCGCGGGCCGTCAGGTGCCGGGCGACCGCCACTCGCGCCCGCCAGTCCTGGGCATTGGCCGCGATGAGGCGACGGCACAGCTCGGGGAATCGGAGCGGTGTGCCGAGCTTCGTGTAGCAGTTCTCCAGGCGTTCGAAGACCAGGTGGGCGCGGTCGGGCGCGACGGTGACGACACGTTCCCAGGTTGTGGCGGCCTGGGCGGCGTGGCCCTGGGCGAACTGCACATCCCCAAGGTGTATGTACGCCGGCACCGTGCGCGGGTCGAGGCCGATCGCGGCCGTGAATCGAGCGACGGCAACCTTCTCATCGGATTGCTTCAGCGCCTCGACACCCAGTTCGTTCTCGAGGAACGCGAGGATCTCGTTGTTCCGTGCCTGGTCGCCGCGTCGCGCCACCTTCGTCAGCCGCCGGCGGATCTCGTACGCCTCCTGCCACTGGTGTTGTTCCTCGTGCAGCTTCTGCAGGTTGACCAGCGCGTACTCGTTCTCGGGGTCGAGGCGGAGCACCTCGTTGAACGCTTCGAGCGCACGGTCCACGAACCCGCCGCGCTTGAAATCGAGGCCCAGACAGAGCAGCGAATACGCGTGCTCGAGGCGCGTCAGCTTCGGTCGCTGGAGGAGTCCCTGGTGCACCTGGATCGACCGCCCGACCTGCCCCTTCTCGCGGTAGAGGTTGCCGAGAATCATGTCGATCTCGAGCGCATCGCCGTCCACCGTCGCGGCCTTGGTCAACTCCTCGATCGCCAGATCCGCCTGGTTGGAGACGAGAAAATTCAGGCCGAGCATGTAGTGGGGCGTGGCGCGGGCCTTCCGACGATCGAACCATCGGCCGTCGTGCAGCTTGTAGCGTTCCCACGCCTTGCCGATGGTGAGGCCGGCCAGCAGGGCGATTAGCGCGGCGAGCAGCGGCGCGTAGTCGGCCATCATTGGGCGTCCTCCGGAAGGTAGCGCCGCATCAGGTCGTCCCAACGCCCCTGGCCGCGCAGGAGGATTTCGACCAGCTCGCGGGCGGCCCCATGGCCGCCGCGCTGGCCGCTGATCCAGTCCACGCGCGACCGCACCTCGTCCACGGCGTCTGCCGGGCAGGCCGAGAGGCCGACGCGGCGGAGAACCGGCAAGTCGAGCAGATCGTCACCCATGAAGGCGACCTGCCCATCGTCGAGGTGTTCCTGCTCGAGGAGCTCCGAGTACATGTCCAGCTTGTTGCCGGCGTCCTGCCGGACGATTCGAATGCCGAGTTGCGCGGCACGAACGGTGGTCGCCGCCGACTGCCTGGCGGAGAGAAGACCTGTGGCCAGGCCAGCCCGGTGCGCCCACACGATAGCCGTGCCGTCCCGGATGCTGAACTGCTTCGACTCGCTGCCGTCCGATTGGATCAGGATGCGGCCGTCGGTGAGAACACCGTCCACGTCGAAGAGCACCAGGCGAATGCGCGCGGCCTTCTCGGCCAGCGTTCGTTGATCGCAAGGCATCAGAACATTTCGGTCCGCCACAGGTCGTGCAGATGGACGACACCCTCCACCCGACGATCTGGCGCGGTGACGACGACGGAGGTGATCTTGCGCTGTTCCATCAAATTCAGTGCCTCGACCGCGAGCATCGTCCGCGCGACGGTCACCGGGTGCTCGGTCATCACGTCGCCGGACACCTGATCCAGTATCTGCCGGCCGCTCATGTGGCGCCGCAGGTCGCCGTCCGTGATGATACCGGCGAGGCGTCCTTCGGCGTCCACCACGCACGTCATGCCCAGGCCCTTGCGCGACATCTCGTAGATGACGTCGCGCATTGTCGTCTGCAGGTCGACGCTCGGCACGTCCGCTCCCGCGTGCATGATCTGCTCGAGACGCATCAGCCGCTTGCCGAGCTTGCCGCCCGGGTGCAGGCCTGCGAAATCCTCCTGACGGAAGCCCTTGCGCACCAGGAGCGCCATCGCGAGGGCGTCGCCGAGCGCGAGCGCCGCCGTGGTGCTGGCCGTGGGCGCGAGATTCAGCGGACAGGCTTCTTCATTGACACGGCAGTCGAGGGTGACGTCCGCAATCTGGCCGAGTGTCGATGTCGGGTCGCCGGTGACGGCCACCAATCGGGCGCCGATCCGCCGAATCATCTCCAGCAGCCTGACGATTTCCTCCGTCTCGCCACTGTAGGACAACGCCACCACCACGTCGTCCGCCTGGAGGGCGCCGAGGTCGCCGTGGATGGCTTCGGCCGGGTGCAGGAAGAACGCCGGGGTGCCGGTGCTCGACAACGTCGCGCCAATCTTGCGCGCGATGATTCCCGACTTGCCCATGCCGGTCACGATGACGCGCCCCCGGCAGTCGAAGAGCAGCTGGACCGCCCGGGCGAAGTGATGGTCGAGCCGGTCCACGAGGGCGAGGATCGCGTCCGCCTCGGTCCGCAGCACCTGCCGCGCCAGTTCGATGTCGGTCACGGGATCGGTCGTCACCACGGAAACCCTCTATGTTCTGCGCTCACGCGTGCTTGACGATGGCGTCGATGCGGGTCAGCCGATCGAGCAGTCGGTCGAGCAGGTCCAGGCGCAGCGCGTTCTGCGCGTCGCTTCGCGCCTTCGACGGGTCGTCGTGTACCTCGAGGAAGACGCCGTCCACGCCCGCTGCGACACCGGCCGAGCCGAGCGGCTCGATGTACTCAGCGAGCCCCGCTGTCACCCCGTCGCCGCCGCCGGGGAGCTGGAGGCTGTGGGTGATGTCGAAGATCACCGGGTAGCCGAGGTCCCTCAGCATCGGAAACGCGCGCATGTCCACCACGAGGTTGTTGTAGCCAAACGCCGTGCCCCGCTCGGTCAGCAGTACCCGCGTGTTGCCCGAGTCGGTCACTTTCGCGATGGCGTGGCGCATGTCGCGGGGCGCCAGGAACTGACCCTTCTTGATGTTCACAACTCGGCCCGTGTTCGCCGCGGCCACGAGCAAATCGGTCTGGCGGCACAGGAACGCCGGTATCTGCAGCACGTCCGCCACTTCGGCCGCCGGAGCGGCGTGCGAGGGCTCGTGGATGTCGGTCAGGATTGGGACGCCGACGTCCGCCTTGATTCGGCCGAGGATGCGCAGGCCGTCATGGAGTCCGGGACCACGAAACGACGCGATCGACGTGCGATTGGCCTTGTCGTACGAGGCTTTGAAGATGAAGGGCACCTGGCGCCGCGACGCGATCTCGCGCAGGGAGAACGCCAACTCCCGCGCGTGTCCTTCGCTCTCGATCACGCAAGGGCCGGCGACGAGCACGATCGGCCTTCCGCCGCCCGCGCACACGCGTCCAATCTCAACAGTCTTCGTCACGCCCGACATTATACAGCCCTGGGCTGCCGCGCCAGTTCGAGGGCGGTCCGCATCATCCCTGCTCGGTCAGGGGGGCGTCCTCAGAGGGGTGTTCCGCACGCGTGACCAGCGCAACGGCGGGGACGATGATGGCCGCGCCGAGGACGAGGAATCGGTCGACGGGCTCGCCGAGCACGAGCCAGCCGAGGAACACCGCGATGATCGGGTTCACGTAGGCATAGGTCGCGACCTGTGTCGTGGGCACGTGGCGCAGCAGCCAGATGTACGCCGAGTAGCCGACCCACGATCCGAAGACCACCAGGTACAGGACCGCTCCCAAGCTGGTGGCGTTCCAGAGGGCGCGGTGGTGCTGCCCGAGAGCGAGACCGGTGACGGTGTCCACCACACCGGCCGCCAGCATTTGCCAGCCGCTCGCCACGAGGGGGTCGACCGGCAGCTTCCACCGCCGCGACAGCACCGACCCGAACGCCCAGCAGAACGACGAGCCGAGGAGGCCGACGCACGCGAACAACTCGAGCCCTCCCAGCGAGTGCGTGGCGACGAGCTTCGGCCAGACGAGCACGACCATGCCGAGCGCACCGAGGAAGATGCCTCCGAAGGCGCTCCGTGGGATCCTTCCACCGGTCGGCAGGATGAATCGCTCGACGACGAGGAACCAGATGGGAACGATGGCGACGATCAGGGCGGCGAGACCCGTGGGGACGTACAACTCGGACCAGGCGAGGATCGCATTCGAGATGCCGAGCAGGAGCACGCCGATGAACGACAGCCGCCAGAATCGCTCGGCGCTCACGCGAACCTGACGGCCCGTCATCGCACAGAACGCCAGCATCACACTGCCGGAGATGGCGAAGCGGACACCCGCCAGCAGGATCGGGGGAACCCGTTCGACCGCCACGCGGATTCCGAGGTACGTCGATCCCCAGAAGACGTAGACCAGGGCGAACGCGAGGAGAATCCGGAATCGACGGCTGATGACGACCTCCAACCAGCAGCAACCAACGAGAGGCTATGCCGTCGTTTCCGCTTCGGTCCGTTGCGCGAGTCGCGCCACCTTGTGTCGGTAGCTCGCCTCGACGAAGCTGGCGAACAGGGGGTGCGGGAGCAACGGCTTCGACTTGAACTCCGGGTGGAACTGCACCGCAACGAACCACGGGTGACCAGGGAGCTCCGCGATTTCCACGAACTTGCCGTCGGGCGACTTGCCCGAAATGCGCAGGCCGTGCGCGGTGACGATTGGTTCGTAGGCGGGATTGAACTCGTACCGATGGCGATGTCGTTCAGAGATGACCGGACAGCCGTAGATCTCGCGCACGAGGGATCCGGGAGCGAGTTCGCAGGCGTACTGACCGAGGCGCATCGTGCCGCCCAACTCATCGACGCCGAGCAGGTCTCGCAGCTTGAAGATCACCTTGTGGGGCGCGTCCTCGTTGCACTCGGTCGAGTCGGCCTCGCTCAGGCCGCAGACCGCGCGGGCGTATTCGACCATGGCCCACTGGAATCCATAGCAGATGCCGAAGAACGGGATGCGACGAGTGCGGCCCACTTCGGCGGCGCGCATCATGCCGCGCGTCCCGCGGTTGCCGAAGCCGCCGGGCACCAGAATCCCGTCCGCGCTGTCCAGCAGGTGGCCGCCGTCGTCCCCTTCGAGCGCCTCTGCCTCGACCCAGCGGAAGCTCACCTTCAGCCCGTGCGGGAACCCGCCATGCGTCATGGCCTCATTGAGGCTCTTGTACGAGTCCTCGTACTCGACGTACTTGCCGACGACGTGAATCGTGATCTCGTCGGCAGGATGGCGGATGCGATCGACGAGCTGCTGCCACTGCTCGACGTGACGCTCGGTCTGCGGCAGGTGCAGGTACTTCAGGATGATCGTGTCCACGCCCTCGGCCGCGAGCGACAGCGGCACCTCGTAGATCGACGCGACGTCGCGCGCCGCGATAACCGCTTCCTCGCTGACGTCGCAGAAGAGCGCGATCTTCCGCTTGATGTCCTGCGGCAGGATGCGGTCGGTCCGGCAGAGCAGGATGTCAGGCTGGATGCCGATGGAACGGAGATCGCGGACGCTGTGCTGCGTCGGCTTGGTCTTGAGTTCGCCGGCCGTGCCGATGAACGGGACGAGCGTCAGGTGCACGTAGAGCGAGTTCTCGCGGCCGATGTCCTGGCGAAACTGGCGGATCGCCTCGAGGAACGGCTGGCTCTCGATGTCGCCGACGGTGCCGCCGATCTCGACCAGAACGAAGTCCACGTCCTTGGCCGCGGCCCTCAGACACTCCTTGATCTCGTTGGTGATGTGCGGGATGACCTGGACGGTTCGGCCGAGGTAGTCGCCGCGCCGCTCCTTCTGAATGACGGACAGGTAGATCTTGCCGGTCGTCCAGTTGTGCGCCCGCGTGGTGACGGTGCGCGTGAACCGTTCGTAGTGGCCGAGATCGAGGTCCGTCTCGGTCCCATCGTCTGTGACGTAGACCTCGCCGTGCTGGTACGGGCTCATCGTTCCCGGGTCCACGTTGATGTACGGATCGAATTTTTGGAGCGTGACCCGATAGCCGTGGCCCTCCAGGAGAGCGCCGATCGATGCGGCCGCAAGGCCTTTACCGAGCGACGACACCACGCCGCCCGTGACGAAGATGAATTTGACTGGTCGGCCGTCCGTGTTGTGCATGATGTGTGTTCAGTGATGGGCGTCAGCCGCGACGAGGCGACGCACCCGGTCGAGATCTGCCGGCGTGTCCACGCCGACCGAATCGTGCATCGTTTCCGCGACGCGAATCCGGAATCCGTGCTCGAGTGCGCGAAGCTGTTCGAGAGATTCCGCCCGTTCGAGCGGCGTCCGCGGCAGGCCCGCAAACGTCAGAAGGAAGTCGCGACGGTAGACGTACAGCCCGATGTGCTTGAAACGCGGGCCGGTCCCGATTTCGGTTCCGCCTGGGGTGTCGCGGACGAACGGGATTGGTGCACGTGAGAAGTACAACGCAAAGCCCTGCCCGTTGGTGACGACCTTCACCACGTTCGGGTCGGCGAGGTCGTCCGGACGATCGATCCGCCGGCAGAGCGTACCCATGGGAATCGTCGGGTCCGCGACGAGAGGGGCCATCACCTCATCGATCATCTCGGGGGCCAGCAGCGGCTCGTCCCCCTGCACGTTGACGACGAGTTCACATGAGAGAGACGTGACCACCTCGGCGAGCCGGTCGCTGCCACTGCTATGATCCGCGCGCGTCATCCACGCGATCCCCCCGAACGCCTCGACCACGTCGCGGACACGCTCGTCGTCGGTGGCAACGATGACCGCGTCGATGACTCGAGCGGATGCCGCGCGCCGGTACACGTGCTCGATCATCGGGCGGCCACAGATATCGGCGAGAGGCTTGCCCGGGAGACGCGAGGAGTGATATCGCGCGGGGATGATGGCGACGTGTCGGGCGGCAGCGAGCAAACGGTTGTGCCCGTGGTCCCGTTCGGGGTGCACGACGAATCATAGCACACCGTCAGCCGTGCTACCATCTACGCGGAGCCGGCCAGACGTCGTGTCGATGCGCCGGTCATCATGACGCGGACCGAGGTCGCACTCCTCACGCTCACTGGCGTACTGCTGGTCGCCTGGCTGACGACCGGCGCCGGTCGCGGCGCGCCCGGGAGCGCCGCCGTCGACCGTTCTACCGCCGCCGCAGCCGCCGACGACGCGATCAGCCAGGTGGTTCAGGCGCGCACCGGCGAACTGAGGATGCGCCTGAATGGCCCACCCCGGTTCCAGCCGGTCAGGCGGAACCCCTTTGCATTCGGACTGACGCCCCAAGCCTCCATCCGACGCGCACCGGCCGCGGTCGTGGCGCTCGCTGAGACCCGGCCGCCACGCCCGGAACTCGTCCTGTCGGGTATCGCCGAGGACGCAGGGCTCAGTGGACCGGTGCGTACCGCGGTGATCGCCGCGCCTGGTCAGCTGATCCTGGCGAAGGAGGGCGACCGCATCCTGTCGAGGTTCCTCATCGTCCGCATCGCGGCCGACGCCGTGCAGGTGAGGGATGGGGAGGGGGGCGAGGTCTTCACGCTCGCGCTGAAATAGCCGCGGGCTGCAGATGCGAGGATGAAGGCTGCGTTCGGCAGCCTTCATCCTCGCACGCTATCCAATAGTCCGGGGTGGTGCGTCTGGAATGCCGTCGCGTCGCTTCAGGCCGGCCAGCGGCTTGGCGATCTTCGCCGGGCACGGCTGTTTCCAGAGGTGCAGGTAGTCGAATACCAGCTGCCGCTTCATGAGCTGGATCGCGCGCGCGGGATCCACGCCTTTCGGGCACACCCGCGAGCACTCGCCGGCGAAGTGGCAGCGCCACGGCCCGCTCTCGCCTGACAGGGCCTTCTTCCGTTCGGAGAAGCCTCCGTCTCGGCTGTCGGCGTTGTAGCGATGGGCCTGCGCGAGCGGCATCGGTCCGGCGTACAGCGGGTCGGTGGCGTAGGTGGGGCAGGCCGCCATGCAGCACCCGCACTTGATGCAGTAGGAGAACTGCAGGTATGCCTCGAGTTGGTGCGGTGACTGCCAGTACTCGCCGGTCGGCTGCTGTTGCTCGTGCTCGTCGTCGCGGATGATGTGGGGCTGCGCAGCGACGTGTGCGTTGATCATCGGCACGAGGTCGGGCACGAGATCGCGGATCGTATTGAAGTTGGGGAGGGCAGCGAGCGTGACGAGCGCGGTGCCGAGCTCCGAGACCTGCGTGTTGCACGCGAGCCGGGGCCGCCCGTTGATGAACATGCCGCACGATCCGCAGACGCCCATGCGACACGAGGCGCGCCAGGCGAGCGTCGGCGACAGCTTCTCCTTGATCAGCTTCAGTCCTTCGAGCACCGTCATGCCGGCGACGTACGGCAGCGTGTAGTCGTCCCAGTGGGGCTCGGCGTCCGTCACCGGATCGAACCGGCGGATGCGAAAGACGACATCGGTCGGGGCAAACGTGTCAGCCATGGTGTCCCTCTCGAATAGTCCGGGCTAGGCGCCGCGCGCCAACGTGAATCCCGCCCAGGCCGCCCAGGTACCGACCGCGAACAGCACCACGCCCGCGACCACCAGCAGCCCGCTGAGCGCGCGTTTCATCCCCCCACTTGGGTTCAGCTCGAACACGATGTTCCGGAGCCCGTAGAATCCGTGGAACAGCGCCGCCCCGAGCAGCAGGACGTACGTCACCAGGAAGAATGCACTCTTGGCCCGGAAGATCACGTTCTCCCACCCTACCGGTTCACCCGGCGCCGGGTTGAAGACGCGGACGATCGGTTCGAGGTGCATGATCGTCATGTGGAGCCCGAGCAGGACCAGGATGATGGCTCCCGCGCCGATGTGCCACGTCCACAAGCGTTGGTCGCGCATGTCTCCTCCTAATCCAGGAAGCTGAACCCGCCGACGATGGCGAGGATGCCGGCGAGAATCATGACGCCGATGGCCAGCGGCCGCTGCTCGTCCACCGAGGTGCGATACGGATACACCGGCTCGATCGGCTGGCCAATCGCGAAGCCGAGCTCGACGAGCGCGAGCCGGATGCCGTTGAGGGCGTGGAACGCAAAGGCGGCAAACACCAGGTACTCGCCGACCTTGAACGGAGCGCCCGCGACGCTCCCCATCACGCGGTCCCAGCTCTCCCTGCCGAACGCGCGTGACGCGGTCACGCCGATGTGCATCACGAAATACGCGAGCAGCCCGAGCCCGGTCAGGCGGTGCAGCGCATACAGATAGCGCTCGAATCCCCACCGCCCGCCAACGAGCCAGCCCTTGAGCCCGAGACGATTCGGACGTCCCTTGTTCTCAATCATTGGTGGCCTCTTCCTCCGTGAATCCCGTCGGGCCCAAAACCCAAAGCCTGGAGCCTAGTATTTCCGCTCCACGGGCTTCCACTGATCGATTGCCACTGGCTTGTAGTCGAGCCGGGGTGGGCCGCCCGTGTACCACGCCAGCGTGTGCTTCAGCCACTGGTCGTCGTTGCGCGTGTCGAAGTCGCGTCGGGCATGGGCGCCGCGGGACTCCTCGCGGGCGATGGCTCCGACGATGGTCACTTCCGCGAGGTCGAGCAGGTTCTCGAGTTCCAAGGCGTGGAACAGGTTCGAGTTGTAGACTGACCCCTTGTCGTCCACCGCCGCCTGTTTGGAACGTCCGCGGATCTCGCGTACGACCGACAGACCGTGCGCCAACTCCTGGCCAGTCCGGAATACGCCGACATCGCGATCCATCATCGTTCGGAGTTCACGGCGCAGACCGTAGAGATTCTCCTTGCCCTGGCGCGTCATCAAGTCCTTGACGTGCGCCTGCCTTTCGGCGACGAGACGATCGGGGATCGGCGCTGGGTTGCCGAGCGAGGGGAGCGCCTTCACGATCTCGGCGCCCGTGATGCCACCCCAGACCAGGCATTCGCCCGTGGAGTTCGACCCGAGGCGGTTCGCGCCGTGCAGGGAGACCGCGGCCACCTCGCCGGCCGCCCAGATTCCGGCGATCCGCGTGAGGCCGTCGATGTCGGTCTCGACGCCGCCCATCGAGTAGTGCGCGACGGGCCGAATCGGGATCGGCTTCTCGATCGGGTCGAGGCCGATGAACTTGATGCAGACTTCGCGGATCAGCGGGAGTCGAGTGTTGATCCGCTCGGCGCCGAGGTGCGTCAGGTCGAGGTGGATGCAGGGGAGGCCATCCAGTCCGGGAATACCTCGGCCAGCTTCGAGCTCCATCTGTTCGGCGCGCGACACCATGTCCCGCGGAGCCAGCTCCATCTTGCTGGGCGCGTAGCGCTCCATGAAACGCTCACCCTTGGCGTTCTTCAGGTAGCCGCCTTCGCCGCGGCACGCCTCCGTCATCAGGATGCCGTTGGGCACGAGCCCCGTCGGATGGAACTGGAGGAACTCCATGTCCTCGAGCGGCAGGCCTGCTCGGTACGCCATCGCCATGCCGTCGCCCGTCACCGTCTCGGAGTAGGTGGTGAATCCATAGAGCGTGCCCCCTCCACCTGTCGCGATGAGCAACGCCTTCGCGCGCAGGATGACCGTCTCGCCGCTCGGCGCGTGGATGCCGAGCAGGCCGGCGAACCGGCCGTTCTCCACGAGAATGTCGGTGACGAAGAACTCGTCGTACCGCGTGAAGCTCTTGTAGCGCAGGAGCTGATCGTACAGCGTCTGCATCTCGAAGAACCCGGTCTTGTCCGCGGCGAGCGTCGCTCGTGGAAAGCTATGGCCGCCGAACGGCCGCTGCGCGATCCGTCCGTGTTCGTCGCGTGTCCACGGGATGCCCCAGTGATCGAGTCGGAGGATCTCGTCCGGGATCGCATGGACGAACCGGCGAACGACATCCTGGTCTGCCAGGAAGTCGGAGCCTTTGTTGGTGTCCCACGCGTGGAGGTCGATCGAATCCCCTTCCTCTGTGCGGAGCACCGCGGCCGTCCCGCCTTCGGCGCACACCGAGTGCGCGCGCATGAGCTGGACCTTCGACACGATACCGACGTCAACGCGGCCGTCGAGCCGCGAGCAGATTTCCACGGCGGCACGCAGACCGGCCAGCCCGGCGCCGAGAATGAGGACGTCGTGGGTCAGGCTCTGAGCCATCCGGGGACCTCCTTCGATCCGATCTGGGACCCGTTCGGACGAAACGGACGCTAGCAGCGACGACTCACACGAGCCGGTGCCGCACGATCACAAGAGAGCGCGGGGATTCTATCTCTCGACGCAAGGCGTTGCAAGGTCGCGTTTGGCTGGAGGTCGTGCGCCGATCGGCGAGGGCCAGGTGGCCGCTCTTCCGGACTGGCATTCTCCTGTTGACGTCGGCGAAAGCGTGAGACGGTCGCTGACAACATGGTACGTATCACCTCTGCACTTTCGTCATCGAGTTGGGTGAGAGAAGTGAGAGGTACCACATTCGGTCGAGGGTTGCCCCAGGATGGTGCAAACTGGAGAAACGCGCGGCTGGCGTGCAGGAACTGCGTCCTCGACCGGTCTTTTCAACAGGGTTTTCCACAGATTCTGTTGAAAGCCCGGTCGGGGTGTACGGGGAGGTGACCTATTTTCAGCGGCGCCACAAGGCACGCACGAATTCCCGACGGAGACACGCGATGTTGGCCATCGAAATTTCTTTTGGACACACCGCTTCGCACTCGCCTTCGTTCGAGCAACTGCCGAAGCCCTCGGCATCCATTTGCGCAACCATCGCCGCCACGCGACGTCTGCGTTCAGGGTGCCCCTGCGGCAGCAGGGCGAGGTGCGAGATCTTCGCGCCGACGAACAGGACCGCGGACGCATTCTTGCAGGCCGCCACACACGCGCCGCAGCCGATGCACGCCGCGGAATCCATCGCCGCTTCCGCCGCGTCACGTGGAATCGGAATACTGTTGGCCTCAGGGGCGCCGCCGACGTTGACCGAGACGTAGCCGCCGGCCGCAATGATCCGGTCGAACGCACTGCGGTCGACCATCAGATCCTTGTGTGGCGGAAACGCCTTGGCGCGCCAGGGCTCGACGGTGATCGTGTCGCCATCCTCGAAATGGCGCATGTGCAACTGACAGACCGTGGTCGCGTGTTCGTGGCCGTGCGGCACGCCGTTGATCACGAGGCTGCACATGCCGCAAATCCCCTCGCGGCAGTCCGAGTCGAAGGCGATCGGGTCTTCGCCCCTGCGGATCAGGTTCTCGTTGACGACGTCCAGCATCTCGAGAAAGGACATGTCGGGCGAGATGTCCTCGGCGTCATAGGGCACCAGGCGGCCCGCGTCGCTGCCGTTCACCTGGCGCCACACCAGAAGTTTGAGATTCATAGAGCCTACTTGTAGCTGCGCTGTGCCGGGCGAGCGTATTCGAACTCGAGCGGTTCCTGGTGTCGGGTTGGCGTCCGTTCTTCGCCCGCGTACTCCCACGCTGCCACATGAGCGAAATGCTCGTCGTCACGGAGCGCTTCGTTCTCTCCCGTCTGGAACTCCTCACGGAAGTGTCCGCCGCACGATTCGCGCCGTTCAAGCGCATCGCGCGTCAGCAACTCCGCGAACTCCAGGTAGTCGGCGACGCGGCCCGCATACTCGAGGGCCTGGTTGATGTCGGTGTCCCGACCGGGCACCGACACGTTCTGCCAGAACTCCTCGCGCAGCCGGGGAATGCGCGCGAGCGCCTGCTGGAGTCCGACTTCGTTGCGTCCCATCCCGACGTGGTGCCACAGCAGTTGTCCAAGCTCACGATGGATTTCGCGCGGTGTCCGTCGTCCTTTGATCGACAGCAGCTTGGTGAGTCGCGCGGCCACGCGGGCTGCCGCCTCGTCGAACGCGTCGTGGTCGGGGCCGACCTTGGGGAGCGCCGTGCTGCCGAGATACCCGGCCAGCGTCGACGGGATGACGAAGTAGCCGTCGGCGAGGCCTTGCATCAGCGCACTCGCGCCCAGGCGGTTCGCGCCGTGGTCCGAGAAGTTGGCTTCACCAGCGACGAACAGACCCGGGATGGTGGACATCAGGTTGTAGTCCACCCACAGGCCGCCCATCGCATAGTGAATGGCGGGGAAGATCCGCATCGGGACCTTGTAGGGATCTTCGTCCGTAATCTTCTCGTACATCTGGAACAGGTTTCCGTACCGTTCCCTGATGACCTCACGTCCCAGCCGGCCGATGGCGTCGGCGAAATCGAGAAACACCGATAGCCCCGTCTCACCGACGCCGTATCCTTCGTCGCAGACCATCTTGGCCGCGCGGGAGGCGACGTCGCGTGGTACGAGGTTGCCGAATGTGGGGTAACGGCGCTCCAGGAAGTAGTCGCGCTCGCTCTCGGGTATCTGACCGGGCGGTCGCCGGTCGCCCTTCTGCTTCGGCACCCACACGCGCCCGTCGTTCCGGAGGCTCTCGCTCATCAGCGTCAGCTTCGACTGATGGTCGCCGGACACAGGGATGCACGTGGGATGGATCTGCGTGTAACACGGGTTCGCAAAGAACGCCCCGCGCTTGTACGCTCGCCAGATGGCGGTCGCGTTCGAGTTCACGGCGTTGGTCGACAGGAAGTACGTGTTGCCATAGCCCCCGGTGGCCAGGACGACCGCGTGCGCCCCGTACCGCTCGAGCGCGCCCGTGATCAGGTTGCGGACGATGATGCCGCGCGCGTGACCGTCCACGAGCACCACGTCGAGCATCTCGCGCCGCGGGAAGATCGTCACCGTGCCCGCGTGCACCTGCCGCATCAACGCCTGGTAGGCGCCGAGCAGCAGTTGCTGGCCCGTCTGGCCGCGCGCATAGAAGGTGCGGGAGACCTGCGCCCCACCGAACGATCGGTTGTCGAGCAGGCCGCCGTATTCACGCGCGAACGGCACGCCCTGTGCGGCGCACTGGTCGATGATGTTGACGCTCAATTGCGCCAGCCGGAAGACGTTTGCCTCGCGCGACCGGTAGTCGCCGCCCTTGATGGTGTCGTAGAACAGCCGCTGGATGCTGTCGCCGTCGTTCTGGTAGTTCTTCGCGGCGTTGATCCCGCCCTGCGCGGCGATGGAGTGGGCGCGACGCGGACTGTCCTGGATGCAGAAATCGAGGACGTTGTAGCCGAGTTCGCCGAGCGTGGCCGCCGCGGCACCGCCCGCCAGCCCGGTGCCGACGACGATGACGGTGAACTTGCGGCGGTTGGCCGGGTTGACCAGCTTCATCTCGAACTTGTGACGGTCCCACTTCTCGGCAAGGGGGCCGGCGGGGACCTTCGAGTCGAGCGTGCTCGCGGGTGCGGCCGGCGCGGCCGTCGACGGCGTCATGGTCTGCCTCCGAAGAAGAACGCCCAGAACGGGATGACGATGAAGCCGCTGGCGATCAGGATCGCGACGATCTTGCCGAGCGCCAGGACATAGCGCGTGTAGCGCGGGTCATCGATACCAAGCGACTCGAACGAACTCGAGAACCCGTGCCACAGGTGGAACCCGACCAGCACCAGACAGATCTCGTAGAAGACGATGTGCAACGGGTCGCGGAAGAAGTCGATCACGAGGCCGTAGAGATCCCGCCGCCCCGCGATCTCGCCGGCCGGCCCGTACTTGAAGGCCCGGACGTGCAGGACGACGAAGACCGCTGTCAGCAGGCCCGTGTAGATCATCGTGGTCGAGGCCAGCGATTTTCGGCTCGGCGATCCAGCCCACCGTTTCTGCTCGTAGCCGGACGGCCGCGCCTGCCGATTCCTCCACCACATCATCACGGTTTTCCAGATGTGAAGGGCGAAGACCGCCGCCAGCCCGAGTTCGATCGGGATGACCAGCGGGTTCGAGATGAGCGCGTGAGCGTAGCCGTTGAACGTCGTCGGGCCCAGGAACAGCAGCGTGTTCCCAATGAGATGGACGACGAGGTAGAGGAACAGCAGCAGGCCCGTCACCGCGATCAACAGTTTCTCCGCCACCGACGACGAGAACACGTTCCAGCGCGGCGTCATGGGAACACTCCAGGGTCGGTCACCGGCGCGGGGGCACGCCTCTGACCCTGATGCTGCACGTCCCGCACGGACGAGAGGACGCGCGGATCGATTGTGATGAACAGGTGCCCGTTGGGTGGACTATAGTGCAAGAACTCCGTTCGCGCAAGAGCTCGAGCGTTCCGACCCGCGGCGCGCGTGATCAGCCTGCGACTGGCGGTGGCTTGACGCTGGACACAACGCTGGCTAGCATGGCTGCACTGTCGGCAGGTCATTCCATTCAAACAGGACGAGGACTGTGAAAATCCACGAGTACCAGGCCAAGGCCATTCTCGCGCGGCATGGCGTACCGGTCCCGCGCGGGGAACTGGCGCAGAGTCCCGCCGACGTCGAAGCCATTGCTCGGCGTCTGGGCGGCACGGTGGTGGTGAAGGCGCAGATTCATGCCGGCGGGCGCGGCAAGGGCGGCGGCGTCAAGCTCGCCAAGTCGCCGGATGAGGCTGTCGACATCGCGCGCCACATGTTCGGCATGCGCCTGGTCACGCATCAGACCGGGCCGGAGGGGCGGATCGTCAAGCGCATCCTCGTCGAGGAGGGATTGCAGATCGCGCGCGAACTGTACCTCGGCCTCGTGCTCGATCGGGCCGCCGAGCGACCGGTGATCATGGCGAGCCCGGCAGGTGGCATGGAGATCGAGAAGGTCGCGGCGGACACGCCGAACCTGATCTTCAAGGCGCACGTCGATCCGGCGACCGGCCTGATTCCGTTCCAGGCGCGCAGCCTGGCGTTCGCGCTGGGCCTCGGCGGCGCCGCGGTGGGCAAGGCAGTGAAACTCGTCGCCGCGGTCTACGACGCGTTCATGTCCACCGATGCCTCGCTGATCGAAATCAACCCGCTCATCGTGACGGCGGACGGCGAGCTGGTGGCGCTCGACGCCAAGATGAACTTCGATGACAACGCGCTCTTCCGTCATCCCGACATCCGGGAACTGCGCGACCTCGACGAGGAGGACCCGCTCGAGACCGAAGCGTCGAAGTTCTCGCTCAACTACATTCGCCTCGACGGCACGATCGGCTGCATGGTCAACGGCGCGGGCCTGGCCATGGCGACGATGGACATCATCAAGCTGGCCGGCGGCGAGCCCGCCAACTTCCTCGACGTCGGCGGCGGCGCGACCGCGGAGCAGATCAAGAACGCGTTCCGAATCCTCACGACCGACAAGAACGTGCGGGCCGTCTTCGTGAACATCTTCGGAGGCATCCTCCGTTGCGACATCCTCGCCGAGGGCCTCGTCGCGGCGGTGCGCGAACTCGGCGTGGCGCTGCCGATTGTCATCCGGATGGAAGGGACCAACGTGGAGAAGGGCAAGCAGATGCTCCGCGACAGCGGTCTGAACTTCACCACGACCGACGCGGTGGACCAGGCGGCTGCTGCCGTCGTGAAGCTGGCGGGAGGGCGCTAATGGCAGTCCTACTGGACAAATCGACCCGGCTGCTCGTGCAGGGGCTGACCGGACGCGAAGGGACGTTTCACGCGAAGCAGGCCGCGGAGTACGGGACGACGATTGTCGGCGGTGTGACGCCGGGCAAGGGCGGTACGATGCACGAGGGATGGCCCATCTTCGACACCGTCGAGCAGGCCGTCCGCGAGACCGGCGCGAACGCGTCGCTGGTGTTCGTGCCGCCGTCGGCCGGCGCCGATACGATCATGGAAGCCGTCGCCGCCGGCCTGCCGCTCGTCGTCTGCATCACCGAGGGAATACCGACGCTCGACATGATGCGCGTGGTGACCTTCATGCGCGGCACGGCGACGCGGCTCATCGGACCCAACTGTCCCGGCGCGATCTCTCCGGGCAAGGCGAAGGCCGGGATCATTCCTGGGCACATCTGCAAGGAAGGGCGCGTCGGGATTGTGTCGCGCAGCGGGACGCTCACCTACGAGGCCATACAACAGACGACCCAACTCGGTTACGGCCAGACGACGTGCATCGGCATCGGCGGGGATCCGATCATCGGGACGACGTTCGTCGACGCGCTGCGACTGTTCAACGCGGACGCCGAGACCGAGGCCGTCGTGATGATTGGCGAGATTGGCGGGACCGCGGAAGAGGAAGCCGCGGTGTTCATCGAGACGGAGTTCACCAAGCCGGTGGTGAGTTTCATCGCCGGCCAGACGGCACCGCCCGGGCGCCGCATGGGCCACGCCGGCGCGATCATCGCGGGCGGAAAGGGCACGGCCGCCGAGAAGATGGCGGCGCTGACCGCGGCCGGCGTCCGCGTCGTGCGAAGCCCCGCCGAGATCGGCGCGGCTGTCAAGTCGGTGCTGTAGCGCTGTCGCTCCGGGGGGCACGACCGTTCATCGACGGTCATGACTCCCGGAGTGACCATTTCCCGGGTATCGTCCCGCCGTCACCATCCCTTCGCCCAACCTGCTATACTTTCCTCATAATCCACCGAAAGTTCACGCCCGGTGCGCTCGGTCGGCGCACCGTGTACCCGAACGTGGGGAAGGCGAATGACACCTCCAGAGCTCGCTGTGCAGGAAGCGACAGCCGAACGGGCCGTGCGTCGCGTCGTGAACGACCTTTGCATCCAGGTGGCGACGGTCAACGGCTCGGGCAGCCAGACGGCCAATCTCGTGCTGCTGCGGGCCCTTTTTCAGATGGGCATCCCGGTCTCCGGGAAGAACCTGTTTCCGTCCAACATCGCGGGTCTGCCCACCTGGTTCACGATCCGCGCGAGCCGCCACGGATACATCGGCCGCAAGAAGGAAATCGACGTGCTGGTCGCGATGAACCTCGAGACGGCGCGCGAGGACGTGCTGGCGATGGAGCCGGGTTCCGTCGTGCTCTACGACGAGACGTTCAAGCTGAACGCCGTGCGCGACGACCTCATCTTCTACCCGGTGCCGTTCGACAGGCTCGTGGCGCCCGTCTGTCCCGACGCGAAGCTGCGGAAACTGGTCCGCAACATGATCTACGACGGCGTGCTCGCACGCCTGCTCGGCATCGACCTGGCGTACATGGACAAGGCGCTGACCAGGCAGCTCGCGAAGAAGGCCAAGGCCCTCACGCTCAATCAGGCGGCGCTCGGCGCGGGCTTCGAGTTCGCCGCTACCAGCCTCGAGAAACGCGACCCGTTCGTCGTCGAACCGATGGGGGCGACGGCGGGGAAGATCCTGGTTGAAGGCAACGCTGCGGCGGCCATCGGCGCCATGATGGCCGGGGTGACGGTCGTGACCTGGTATCCCATCACGCCATCGTCCAGCGTGTGCGAGACGCTCACCACCTACATGCGCAAGTACCGCATGGACAAGGACACGGGAAAGGCGACGTTCGCGATCGTGCAGGCCGAAGACGAGTTGAGCGCGCTCGGGATGGCGCTCGGCGCCGGCTGGATGGGCGCGCGGTCGATGACCGCAACATCTGGTCCCGGCATCTCGCTGATGTCCGAGTTCACCGGCCTCGGCTACTACGCGGAGATTCCGACCGTCATCTTCGACGTGCAGCGCGTCGGCCCGTCGACCGGGTTGCCGACGCGTACCGCGCAAGGCGACATCCTGTCGACCGCCTTGCTGTCGCACGGCGACACGCGGCACCCGATGTACCTGCCGTGCTCGGTGTCGGAGGTGTACGAGATGGCGATCGACGCATTCGACCTGGCCGAGCGCCTCCAGACCCCGGTGTTCGTGATGAGCGACCTCGACCTTGGGATGAACACCTGGATGTCCGATCCGTTCCGGTACCCGGACAAGCCGCTCGACCGCGGCAAGCGGCTGACGACCGACAAGCTCGCGGAGCTGGGAGACTGGGGACGGTACAAGGACGTCGACGGCGACGGGATTCCCTATCGGACGACGCCAGGAGACGGGCTGCCGGTGTACTTCTGCCGGGGGTCCGGTCACAACGAGCACGGACAATACAGCGAGCGGGCCGCCGATTACGTCGCCAACATCGACCGTATCAATCGCAAGTTCCAGACCGCGCGAGCGCTGATGCCACCCGCGGTCGTGGACGCGGTTCAGGGTGCACGGATTGGCATCATCGGGTACGGGACCAGCCATTGGGGAATCCTCGAGAGCCGCGATCAGTTGAGGCTCGAGGCGGGCGTCGAGTCCTCCTACCTTCGTCTCCGCGCGTTCCCGTTCGGACCGGAAGTCGCCGACTTCGTGGCAGCGCACGACCGGGTGTACGTCGTCGAGCAGAACCGGGACGGCCAGATGGCGGGGCTGCTCAAGCTCGACCTCGACGCGACGCTGCTCCACCGGCTCCGGAGCGTGCTGCACTACGACGGCATGCCGCTCGATGCCAGGACTGTGACCAACGAGATCCTGACGCAGGAAGGACGATAGGGCTGGAGCATGACCATGACGACGAGCGCGACCCCGGCACCCGGGAAGAAGGTCAACCGCATCGGCCTCGAACTCTCCGCCTACCGCGGCGGGAAGAGCACGCTTTGTGCGGGATGCGGCCACAACGCCATCTCCGAACGAATCGTCGAGGCATTCTACGAGATGGGCGTGGACAGCCGGCGGGTGATCAAGCTCTCCGGCATCGGCTGTTCGAGCAAGAGCCCGGCGTATTTCCTGGGCCAATCGCACGGCTTCAATTCGGTCCATGGGCGCATGCCGTCGGTGGCGACGGGTGCGATGCTGGCGAACACGGATGTGACGGCCATCGGCGTCAGCGGCGACGGCGATACCGGGGCGATCGGACTCGGCCAGTTCGCCCACCTCATGCGCCGCAACGTGCCGATGATCTATATCGTGGAGAACAACGGCTGCTACGGGTTGACGAAAGGGCAGCTGTCTCCCACCGCGGACATTGGATCCACGCTCAAGAACGGTGTGGTCAACGATCTGCCGGCGATCGATCTGTGCGCGCTGGCCATCGAACTCGGCGCCAGCTTCGTGGCGCGGTCGTTCTCGGGCGACAAGAAGCAGATGGCCTCGTTGCTCAAGGCCGCCATCGCGCACCGGGGCACCGCGATGCTCGACATCATCTCGCCCTGCGTCACGTTCAACGACCACGAGGGATCGACCAAGAGCTATTCCTACGTGAAGGACCACGAGGAGCCACTCGAGGAGATCAGCTTCGTGCCGTTCTTCGAGGACATCACGGTGGACTACGAGCCCGGGACCGTGCGGCAGGTGTCGCTCCACGACGGGTCGACGGTGTTCCTGAAGAAGCTCGCGGGTGACTACGATCCCACCAACAAGGCGACGGCGCGCCGCGTGATCTACGAATCCGCCGCACGGGGCGAGTTCGCGACGGGCCTGATCTACGTGGAGCCCAGCCGTCCCGACTTCCTGACGCTGCTGAACGTGATCGACCAGCCCCTCGCGTCACTGCCGACCGAGAAGGTCCGCCCCTCACGCGAGGTGCTCGAGGCGAT
The DNA here is from genome assembly GCA_036504215.1 of Vicinamibacterales bacterium. Taxonomy (NCBI): domain Bacteria; kingdom Pseudomonadati; phylum Acidobacteriota; class Vicinamibacteria; order Vicinamibacterales; species Vicinamibacterales bacterium. The sequence continues at coordinate 74,374 of DASXVO010000006.1, forward strand.
CATGGACAGCCTGCGCTGAGCAGCAGAACGCGTGGTTCGCTGAACGGAGAACGCCGCTGTCCCTCCTTGTCTCCTGCTCACCGCTCGGATCGATGCCTGAGTGGCGGTGACCGCGTGTCGCTGCGGCCCGTGATCCGGCGGGCGTCCCGTTGGGCTGGTGTACAATTGCGGGACTATGGAACGCACATTCGCAATCATCAAGCCCGACGCCGTCGGCCATCGGCTTGCCGGCCAGATCGTCGGCCGGATCGAGCAGGGCGGGTTTCAGATTCGTGCCATGCGCCTGGTCCATCTGACCAAGAAGGAAGCCGAGGGCTTCTACGCCGTTCATCGGGAGAAACCGTTCTTCAGTGGGTTGACCGACTTCATGTCTTCCGGGCCGGCCGTGGTGATGGTGCTCGAGGCGCCCGACGCGATCCGGAGGTGGCGTGACTTGATGGGCGCCACCGACCCGGCCAAGGCCGCTCTTGGGACGCTGCGGAAGGAGTTCGGTACCTCGATCGGGAGCAATGCGACACACGGCTCGGACGCACCCGAGACCGCGGCGTACGAGATTGGCTATTTCTTCCAGGGCATGGAGCTGATCTGAAGGATGAAGGATGAAGGATGAAGGATGAAGGCGGAAGGATGAAGGCGGAAGGATGAAGAGGAAGGATGAAGGCGGAAGGATGAAGAGGATGGCGACGTGATTCGTCCGTACCGCTCGATCCTCCCGCGTCTCCATCCAACCGTCTTCGTGGACGAGAGCGCGCAGGTGATTGGTGATGTCGAGATGGGTGAAGACGCCAGCGCGTGGATGAACGTCGTCATCCGTGGCGACGTGAACTGGATCCGCATAGGACGCCGAAGCAACATCCAGGATGGTTCGATCGTCCACGTGATGCGCGACACGCACCCGACGAGGGTCGGCGACGATGTGACCGTGGGGCACGGCGTCATACTCCACGGCTGCACGGTGCACGACCGGTGCCTGATCGGCATGGGGGCGATACTCCTGAACGGGGTCGAGGTCGGCGAGGAATCGATCGTCGCAGCCGGCACCCTCCTGCCCGAGGGCACGAAGGTGCCACCGCGCTCGCTCGTCGTGGGAAGCCCCGGCAAGGTGAGGCGCCCTCTGATTCCAGACGACGTCGCGTCGATTGCCGGCTACGCAGAACGGTACGTGCGGTACGCACGAGAGTACATGCGGAAAGATCAGCCATGATTCCTGCCATCAGGGGAACGCGCGACGTCCTGCCGGGCGAGGTTGAACGGTGGGAGTTCGTCGAGTCGACGGCCCGCCGCGTCTTTGAGCAGTACGGCTACGCGGAGGTGCGCACGCCGGTCATCGAACGTGAGGAGTTGTTCGCCAAGGGTACCGGCGAGACGACCGACATCGTGCAGAAGGAGATGTACGCGTTCACCGACAAGGGCGGGGAACGGATCACGCTCCGGCCCGAGGCGACGCCCAGCATGGTTCGGGCGTACGTCGAGCATTCGCTCGAGCAGGCGATGGCTGTGCCGAAGATCTACGCGCTCGGCCCGATGTTCCGCTACGAGCGGCCGCAGAAGGGGCGATATCGTCAGTTCCACCAGCTCGACGTCGAGGTGTTCGGCATCAACGACGCGTCGATCGACGCGGAGGTGATCGACCTCGCCTGGACGCTCATCCGGGAACTCGGGATCGCCGGGGTGGAACTCGCTGTCAACTCGGTGGGCTGCCCGGTCTGCCGGCCGGCGTTTGGCGCGGCGCTGGTCGCCGCGCTCGGCGAGGACGTCCAGAAACTCTGCGCCGACTGCCAGCGGCGCAGCGTGACGAACCCCCTGCGCATCTTCGACTGCAAGGTGCCCGCCGACCAGTCGCTGATCGATCTGCTGCCGCACAGCGTGGACTACCTGTGTGAAGAGTGCCGCACGCACTTCGACGCGGTCCGCAAGTACCTCGATCTGTACGCGATTCCGTATCGCGTCTCACATCGCCTCGTGCGGGGCCTCGACTACTACACGCGGACCACCTTCGAGGTGCTCGCCGGCCAACTCGGCGCGCAGAACGCGGTCGTCGGGGGCGGCCGCTACGACGGCCTCGTCAAGCAGCTGGGCGGGCCGGACCGTGTGGGTATCGGGTTCGCGGCCGGCATCGAGCGGCTCGTTCTCGCGTTGCCGGAGGCGCTGTCGTTGCCGGCCCGGAAACCAGATGTGTTCGTGGCCGCGCTGGGCGATCAGGCCCGTGATGCGGCGATGGCGCTGCTCCGCGACCTGCGCCGCGCCGGGCTGAACGCGCAAATGGAGTACGAGGGGCGGACGCTGAAATCACAGATGAAGCGCGCCAACCGCCTCGGGACGCCGCTCGTCTTCATCCTGGGTGACGATGAGCTGGCGCGCGGCGAGGTGAGCGTGCGCCACATGGTTGAATCCCTGCAGGAGACGATTCCCCGTACGAGCGCGGTGGAATTCGTCACCGCGCGAGCGCGGGCGGCGAGGGGCGGGCGCGGGGAGCCGAGACGCGAGGGGTGAGACCCGAGAAGTGAGAATACGGCGCCCCGAAGGTCGCACTGAATTCGATTTCGACTGTTCAATTCCGATGGGTCGCGCTTCTGCATGAGCACGAGCGGCGCGAGCGAAGGGGTCACTCTCTATGGCCGATCAGCTTGGTGAATGGACGAGGACCGATACCTGTGGCGGACTGCGGGCGTCGGATATCGGGCGCGAGGTGACGCTGCTCGGGTGGGTGCACCGCGTCCGCGACTTGGGCTCGCTCGTGTTCCTCGATGTCCGCGACCGCTACGGCCTGACACAGGTCGTCGTGCAGGAGGGCCAGGACTTCCTCGCGACCGCGAAGCACGTCCGCGCCGAGTTCGTCGCCGGCGTGACGGGCGTCGTGCGCGCCAGAGCGGTCGAGGCGGTGAACCCTCGCCTGGCCACGGGCGAAGTGGAGGTGGCGGCCCGGGAGTTCCGGGTGCTGAACGAGGCGAACGTGCCGCCGTTCCAGATCGCCGAGGAGGCGACGCTGGCGGCCGACGATCTGCGCCTGCGCTACCGCTACCTGGACCTGCGACGGCCCAAGCTCCAGGCCAACATGGTCCTTCGGCATCGGGTCGCCCTCGCCGTCCGCCGCTACTTCGACTCGCAGCAGTTCCTCGAGATCGAGACACCCGTGCTCGGCAAGTCCACCCCGGAGGGCGCGCGGGACTACCTGGTTCCGAGCCGCGTGCATCCTGGCGAGTTCTACGCGCTGCCGCAGTCTCCGCAGATCTTCAAGCAACTGCTGATGGTGGCCGGCCTCGACCGGTACTTCCAGATCGTGAAGTGCTTCCGCGACGAAGACCTGCGTGCCGACCGGCAGCCGGAGTTCACACAGGTGGACGTGGAGATGTCGTTCGCGCGTCCCGAACTCGTCTTCGCACTGATCGAGCCGCTGATGCAGGAGGTCTTTCGTGTCATCGGCCGTGACGTCACGGTGCCGTTCGGGCGGATACCGTACGCGGAGGCCATCGCCCGCTTCGGATCGGACAAACCGGACCTGCGATTCGGACTCGAGATCCAGGACTTCTCGGCGGTCTTCGCCGAATCTCCATTCGCGCCATTCCGCGATGCGCTGGCGGCCGGCGGCGTCATCCGCGGACTAGTCGTACCCGGCGCGGCGCGCTATAGCCGGAAGCAGCTCGACAGCCTGACCGAGCAGGCCAAGGCCGCCGGAGCCTCGGGATTGGTCTGGGTCCGGCAGGGCGAGGACGGCATCAAGAGCCCGGCGCTCAAGGGCGCGGGCGAAGCGGCGCTGCGCCAGAGCCTCGAGGTGGCCGGCGCTGCGCCCGCCGACCTGCTGGTGATGGCGGCCGGGCCGGCTGACGCCACGTCGAAGGTGCTGGGCCAGCTGAGACTGATCGTGGCTCGCGACGAGAACCTGATCAGGCCCGATGATTTCGCGTTCACGTGGGTCACCGAGTTCCCGATGTTCGAGTGGGACGAGGAGGAGAAACGGTACGCCGCCATGCACCACCCGTTCACCTCGCCCGTTCCGGAGGATGTCGAACAACTCGAACGCGACCCTGGCCGCGTTCGTGCGCAGGCCTACGACCTGGTGCTCAACGGCAGCGAGATTGGTGGCGGCAGCATCCGGATCCACGATGCGGCAGTCCAGGCCCGCGTGTTCCGCGCCATCAACCTCTCCGACGAGGAGGCGAAACACCGCTTCGGCTTCTTCCTGGAGGCACTGACCTACGGCACGCCGCCGCACGGTGGGATCGCCCTCGGGCTCGACCGGATTATCGCGATCCTCGCGGGCGAGTCGTCCATCCGCGAGGTGATCGCGTTCCCGAAGACCGCGGCGGCCGTCGATCTCATGACGGGTGCACCGACCGGGGTGGACGAACGGCAATTGCGTGACCTGCACCTGCTGCTCGGGCCGATTCGGTAGGCGACGTCCCGGATCGGACGCCCTTCGACCCACGCCCGGCCTCGGGCGTTTGACGTGGCCCTGCCGTTGTGGTACTATTTGTCTCTTAAGTGGTTCTACTGAAAGGAGATACGCACCGCCTAGCGGTCCTCGATGAGAAAGATTGCGGTCCCTGAAGAGGGGATTGAAACCCTGTTCGGCGCGTACGACGAGAATCTCCGCTTCCTCGAGTCTCTCCTGAATGTCACCATCCGTACCCAGGGGCAGGATCTGCTGGTCGAGGGCGACGCCCCCGACACCGAGAAGGTCGAGCGGGTCGTGTCGGGTCTTGCCTCGCTCGTCCGCGAGGGCTACCGGATCAGCAACGGCGACGTGAAGACGGCGGCACAACTGGTGGCCGACAATGCGGCCATCGAGTTGCGCGACTACTTTCTCACGGGCGCGACGCCGCGCGCGTCGGGCAAGCGGCAGGTGGCACCGAAGAGCGTCAACCAGCGGCGCTACCTCGACGCAATCGACCAGAACGACATCGTGTTCGGCATCGGGCCGGCGGGAACGGGGAAGACCTACCTCGCGATGGCCCAGGCAGTGACCTTCCTGCTGGCCAAGAAGGTCGCACGGATCATCCTGGCACGGCCGGCGGTCGAGGCCGGCGAGAAGCTCGGGTTCCTGCCCGGCGACCTGCAGGAGAAGGTGAACCCGTATCTGCGGCCGCTGTACGACGCGTTGTACGACATGCTCGACGCGGAGCGCGTCGAACGGCTCCTCGAGCGGGGTACGATCGAGATTGCGCCGATTGCCTTCATGCGCGGCCGCACGCTGAACGACTCGTTCGTCATCCTCGACGAAGCGCAGAACACGACGTCCGAGCAGATGAAGATGTTTCTGACGCGGCTCGGATTCGGCTCGAAGGCCGTCATCACGGGGGACATCACGCAAATCGATCTGCCGTCCGGCCACACCTCCGGGCTCATCGAAGCGATGAAGGTCGTATCGGACATCGAAGGGATCGCCTTCACCTACTTCGACGAGCGGGACGTGGTGCGGCACAAGCTCGTACAGCAGATCGTCAAGGCGTACGAAGCGTTCTCGAACGGCAACGGCTCGAAACGTCGCTTTTCCTGACGAACCATGTCCGACGGAGTTCCAAGACCGCGTTCCCTTCGCATCATGGTCACGGATGAGTCCGGCCGGGCGCGGCGGGCTCCTGCGCTCGCCGGCTGGCTCGAGCGGATTGCCCCGGCTCGTGCGCGCGGCGCGGTGACCATTGCGCTCGTGGACGACCGGACGATCCGGCGGTTGAACCGCACGTTTGCGGGTCTCAACCGAGTCACCGACGTGCTGTCCTTTCCGGTGGAGCCGCGACCTGGGCCGGCACGCAGGCCCGCCACGACGGTGCCCGGATCGCGGGCGCGCAGGCCCGCCACCGCAGGGACCGCAGCGGCTGAGGGAGGCGATGACCGCAAACCGGAACTGGGCGACATCGTCATTGCCACGGGCGTGGCGCGTCGCCAGGCGCGCGAGGCCGGCCATTCGTACTCCGACGAACTGCGCATCCTGGCGCTCCATGGCCTCCTGCATCTGCTCGGCTACGACCACCACGTGGACGGCGGCCAGATGGCGCGCCTCGAGACGCGGTTGCTCCGAAAGGGCGGTCTGCGGGCAGGTGTGATCGAACGGGCGAGGCCGGCATGACGCCGCTCCTTCTCTTCTTGATCGCATGCGGGCTCGTCTATCTCGGGACGGTCGAGGCGGCCTTCAGCGCGCTCATGCGACTTTCCTTGCGCCTCCTGGCCGAGCGTGCCGGCCGGTCGGAGACGCTGGGCCGGTATCTCGACGACCCGGTGCTGTTCTTCGTGCCCGTGCGGCTCCTGGTCGGTGCGTGCGCGGTGGTCACCACCGTCCTGCTCATGCGAGAAGTCGGCGTCGACACACCGCACAGGCTGCTCGCCGTTGTCCTCGCGGAATTGGCCCTCCTCGTGGTCTGCGAGCACCTGACGCCGCTGCTCATCGTCCGGCGCGATCCCGGGCGGATCCTCGAGGTGCTGCTGCCGTCCTTCACGGTCATCGCCGGGCCGTTGCGCCCGCTCACGATTGCGCTGGTTCGTCTGGACGTGGTCCGGCGCGAGCGGGGGGCAGCGGCGACGCCAGAGACCGAAGAGCAGCAGGGGGAAGCCGCCCAGGCGTATCTCGAGGCCGGTGAACAGGAGGGGCTGATCGAAGGCGATGAGCGGCGGTTGATCCAGTCGATCGTCGAGTTCAGCGACACGCTCGTGCGCGAGGTGATGACGCCGCGGCCGGACATCGTGGCGATTCGCGCGGAGGCGACGCTCGGCGATCTGCGGACGCTGCTCCGCGAGCAGACCTACTCGCGGATTCCGGTCTTCCGGGAGGGGCTCGACAATATCCTGGGCTTCGTCTCGGTCAAGGATCTGATTCCGCTCACGGATGCCGAGGACCGGGCGATCACGACGCTGATGCGGCCGGCGTATTTTGTTCCCGAAACGAAGAAGGTCTCGGACCTGCTGAAGGAGTTCCAGCGCCGGCAGGTGCAGATCGCCGTCGTCGTGGACGAGTACGGGGGCACGGCTGGTCTCGCGACGCTCGAGGACCTGATTGAAGAGATCGTCGGCGAGATCCGCGACGAGTACGACGAAGAGTCGGAACCGATTACGGATGAAGGGAACGGCGTCTTCGTGTTCAGCGGCAAGGTGGACATCGACGAGGTGAATGAGCGCCTCGGCGTCGGGATCGAACGCGAAGGCTTCGAGACGGTGGGTGGATACCTGCTGTCGCACCTGGGACGCGTACCGGCAGTGGGCGAGAAGTTCGACGTCGACGACCTCGCCGTCGAAGTCTTGGAAGCCGAGCGCCGGCGCGTGACGAAGGTCAGGTTTCGCAAGCGGGAAGGTGTTGCGAAGATCGAACAGTGAGGCGCAGAGTGGCAAAATCCGAGTGGCACGGGCGTCCCGCCCGTGATGGTGACAGATGCACTGTGGTTTCGTCGCGTTGATCGGCCGCCCCAACGTCGGAAAATCGACGTTGCTCAATCGCGTGGTGGGCACCAAGCTCGCCATCGTGTCGGACAAGCCCCAGACGACGCGGAACCGGATTGCCGGCGTGCGGACGTTCGAGGATGGCCAGGTGGTGTTCCTCGATACGCCGGGCATCCACCGGCCGATGCACCGTATGAACGTGCGGATGGTCGATGCGGCCGTCGAGGGCATGCGCCAGGCGGACGTCGTCGCGCTGATCACGGATGCCACGGACGGTCGGGCGGGAACGGGCGAACGGTTCATCCTCGCTCAGGTGAAGCAGGCCCGCGCGCCCGTGGTGCTCGTGATCAACAAGATCGATCGCGTGCCGCGCCCGAAGCTGCTGCCCCTGATTGACGCGTGGCGGTCGCGCCGCGAGTTCGCAGACATCGTGCCCGTCTCGGCGCTGACGGGCGAGAACGTGGACCGTCTCGAGCGAGTGTTCCTGGAGCGGCTGCCGGAAGGCGAGCCGATGTATCCGACGGATTACCTGACGGACCAACCCGAACGATTCTTCGTGGCGGAGACCGTGCGTGAGAAGGTGCTCGGGTTGACGCACGCCGAGATTCCGTTCTCGAGCGCGGTCGTCGTCGACAAGTTCGAGGAGCCGGACGAGGCGGGCCTGATGCGGCTCTACTGCTCGATTCTGGTCGAGCGGGAATCGCAGAAGCCGATCCTGATCGGCCGGGCCGGCGAGATGATCAAGCGGATTGGCACCGCAGCGCGCCACGATCTCGAGGCGTTCTTCGAGGCGCGGGTGTATCTCGACCTTCGGGTCAAGGTCCAGTCCGAGTGGCGTGAGAACGACCGGTTGCTCGACCAGTTGGGCATGCCGCGTCGCAGCTAGGTCGTGGTAGAGTAAGGAGTTTGGCGCACGCAAGCCATGCCTCTCTACAAGACCGAGGCGCTGATTCTGCGGACGTACAAGCTCGGGGAAGCCGACCGCATCGTGGTGTTCCTCACCCGCGATCGCGGCAAGAAGCGGGGCGTGGCCAATGGGGCGCGTCGTCCGCGTTCGAAATTCGCAGGGGCCCTCGAGCCGTTCACGCAGGTTGGCGTCACGTACTACGAACGGGAGCAGCGCGACCTGGTGCGTCTGAGCTACGCCGAGGCGCAATGCTCGCCCCTGTTCGCGACCCGGCCGGATGCGCTGGCCCACGTCGGGTACTTTGCCGAACTGATGGACGAGTGGGCGCAGGAGGGGGACCCGAACGAGCGCCTCTACCGTCTGGGGGCGTCCACGGTCGAGGCGCTGGCGGCCGGGGTGCCGACGGCGCCGCTGGCGCGCTACTTCGAGTACTGGTTGTTGCGCCTTCAGGGTGTCTATCCTCCGCACGTGGCGTGCCAGCGGTGCGGGACGGCGCTCGACGGGGAGGCGACCGGCGCGTGGCTCGAGCCGAGCGGACACCGCTTCACCTGTCACGCGTGCACGGGCGGTGAGCCGGAACAGGACGAACCGCGGCGAATCTCGCTCTCGCCCGAGGCCCTGACCTTTCTTGGCATGGCGGGCCGCGTCGCGCCGCAGCGGCTGGGGAGCGTGCCCCTGCTGCCGAGGATCGATCGCGAACTCGAATCGGTGCACCGCGCGTTGATGCGTGTGCACCTGGAGAAGGACCTGCGGTCCACGCGCGTGTTGCGCGACCTGCGCCGGTAGGCGGAGCAGTGCAGTATTGATCGCGATGACGTTTCAAGACCTGATTCTCAAGCTCTCGGAGTTCTGGTCCTCGCACGGTTGCCTCATTCAGCAGCCGATCGACATCGAGGTCGGTGCCGGAACGTCACACATCGAGACCTTCCTGCGAGTGCTCGGGCCGCGGCACTGGAACGTGGCCTATGTGCAGCCGTCACGCCGGCCCGATGACGGCCGCTTTGGCGAGAACCCGAACCGGCTCTTCAAGCACCATCAGCTCCAGGTCATCCTGAAGCCGGCGCCCGACGAGGTTCAGCAAACCTACCTGCAGAGTCTCGAGGCGTGCGGCATCGATCCGCGGCACCACGACATCCGGTTCGAAGAGGACAACTGGGAGTCGCCGACGCTCGGGGCGTGGGGAATCGGCTGGCAGGTGATGCTCGACGGCCAGGAGATCACGCAGTTCACCTACTTCCAGCAGGTGGGCGGGATCGACCTCGCGCCGATCTCGGCGGAGATTACGTACGGGTTGGAACGGATCGCGATGTTCCTGCAGAAGGTGGACAGCGTCTACGACCTGCAGTGGGCTCCCGGCGTCACGTACGGCGAGGTGCGGTTGCGCGACGAGATCGAGCAGTCGAAGTACGCGTTCGGCCAGGTGGACATGCCGCACGAGGAGTTCGTCGCGTTCCACCGCGACCTGTTCGACAAGCATCACGCGTTCGCGCACACGCTGTTGAAATCGAAGCTCTTGCTCCCAGCCTACGAACAGTGCCTGAAGTGCTCGCACCTGTTCAATCTCCTCGATTCATCGGGCGGTGTGGGCGTGACGGAGCGGACCGCGTACATCCTGAAGGTTCGGCAACTGGCGGTCGGCGTGGCGCAGGCGTACGTCGAAGGGCTGAAACCGCCCGACGCCGCCGAGGCAACCTAGACGAGGACCGGCGACTACTGTGGATCGCGAGCTGTTGATTGAAATCGGGACCGAGGAACTGCCAGCCTCCTGGCTGCCCTCGTTGACGCGCCAGTTGGGCGACCATCTTGCTGCGCGCCTGACGGCGTTGCGGGTGCCGGCCGACGCACCGGTCGAAACCTACAGCACTCCCCGCCGGCTGACGGCCCGCATCGCGCGGATGCCGGAGCGGCAGACCAACCTCGAAGACGTCATCAGCGGCCCGGCGCTCGCCGCCGCCTTCAGGCCGGACGGCCAGCCGACGCCGGCCGCGATCGGATTCGCCCGCAAGCACGGCGTTGACGTCGGTGCCCTCGAGCGCGTTGACACGCCGAAGGGCACGTACCTCGCGTTCCGCCGGTTCCAGCGTGGCCGCGCCGCGGTTGACGTATTGCCGGAGGTGCTCTTCGGTGTGCTTCGCGACATGGCGTTCCCCAAGCAGATGCACTGGGACGCATGGCTCGACGACGGGAAGGGCGAGCTGCTGTTTGGCCGGCCGATTCGCTGGATCCTGTTTCTCTACGGCGGGCGCGTGGTGCCGTTCACCATCGGGCGCACGGAACTGGCGCAAAGCGGTCTCGTTCAGGAGGTCAGGTCCGCCGCCGTGACGTACGGTCACCGGTTTCTCGCCACGAGCGGCCGTGCCGGGCGCGCGATCAAGGTGCGGTCGTTCGACGAGTACCGGACGAAGCTCGTGGAGAGCTTCGTCCTGCTCGATCGAAGTGAACGGCACGAGAAGATCGCGCGGGAGCTCGACGCGCACGCGCAGCGTCTCGGCGGGCGGGTGAGCAAGGCCGCCTCCGCGCAGTCGGGCCTCCTCCAGGAAGTGCCGGACCTCGTCGAGTATCCAGCCGTCGTCGCGGGCACATTTGCCGCGGAATTCCTTGCGCTACCGGAAGAAGTGCTGACGACCACGATGATCCACCACCAGCATTTCTTTCCGGTGGTGAATCCCGCCGGCCGGTTGATGGCGGCGTTCCTCGCCGTGACCAACACCCAGGCGGACAACGCGCGTACGATCTCCCGCAACTGCGAACGGGTGCTGACGGCGCGCCTGCGCGACGCGCGGTTCTTCGTCGATGCGGACCGCTCGAGGAAACTGGAGGAGCGGGTGGCGACGCTCGCGACCCTCCTGTTCCACAAGAAGCTGGGCAGCTACCGCGCGAAGTCGTCACGCCTCGAACACCTTGCCGGTTGGCTGGTCGGCGACGTCATGAAATCGCCGCTCCTGCGCGACGCGGCAGCCACGGCCGGTCGACTGGCGAAGACGGATCTCGTCACCGACATGGTCCGGGAGCTGACCGAGCTGCAGGGGACGATGGGCGGGATTTACGCCCGCGACGAAGGGATGAGCGAGTCGATCTGGCGGGCGATTTACCACCAGTACCTGCCGGCCGGTGTCGAGGTCGACGCGCCCCCGTCGACTACCGAGCTCGGGCCGGCTGCCGTCACGTGGGCCGGCGTATCCGTGGCGGACAAGGTCGACACGCTGGTGAGCATGTTCGCGGCCGGCGAACGGCCAACTGGAACGCGCGATCCGTTCGGTCTCCGGCGTCAGGCTCACGGCCTCCTCAGGGTGCTCGTCGACCTGCCGGAACTGACGGGCATCACCGAGGTGGTGGACCTCGGAGCCGTGCTCCGGGAAGCGCGCGCAACCCTGACGTCGACCGCCGAGGCCGGTGTCGTCGTGCCCGTGGCGTCGGCGCAGGAGACCGAAGACCTCCGGATGTTCCTCGCCGAGCGGCTGCGGTACCTCTTCCAGCAGCGCGGATTCGTCTACGACGAGATCAATGCGATCTCGGGCTCGGCGCGCGGCTTCGTGGACGTGCCGTTCGATGCCCGCTTGCGGCTCGAGGCCTTGCACCGCGTGCGGTCGTCGCCGGATTTCGAAGCCCTGGCGGTGGCGTTCAAGCGGGTGAAGAACCTCGCAAGGGAGTTGAAGCAGGGGCCGATAGAGGCCGTGGATCGCCTCGCCGAGCCGGCCGAACTGGCCTTGCTGGAGGCGTTCCGCACGCGGGGTGATGCCGTTCGCGCGGCAGCCGACCGGCGCGACTACGACGGAGCGTTCCGCCTCGCATCGGGGTTCCGCCCCGCGGTTGATCGCTTCTTTACCGATGTGTTCGTGATGGTCGACGACGTCCCGCTGCGGGAACAGCGGCTCACGCTGATCTGGAGGTTACACGAGCTGATGCAGGATCTGGCGGACATCTCGGAGATCGTTCCTCAGTCGAATTGAATCGGTGGTTCAATTCTTTTCTCATCCCTACATACTGGAGTCAGAAGGCGATGGCCAAGAAGACGGCAGTGAAGGTTCGAGGCAAGGCCCCTGTGAAGAAGACCGCGCCGGCAAGCAAGAAGGCGATGGCCGCCCCCGCGAAGAAGGCGAAGGCGACCAAATACGTGTATTTCTTCGGCGGCGGCAAGGCTGACGGCAACCGTACGATGAAGGACCTGCTCGGCGGCAAGGGCTCCGGCCTCGCCGAGATGACCAATGCCGGATTGCCGGTCCCTCCCGGCTTCACGATCACGACGGCGGCGTGCAACCTGTACTACGAACTGGGCCGAAAGGTGCCGGCCGATGTCGAGCTGCAGATGGAAGCGAACCTGCTGAAGCTCGAGAAGGTTGCCGGGCAGAAGTTCGGGTCGGTCCAGAATCCACTGCTCGTGTCGGTCCGTTCGGGCGCGAAGTTCTCGATGCCCGGCATGATGGATACGATCCTCAATCTCGGTCTCAACGATGAAACGGTCGAGGGCTTGAAGGCTCGCACCGGCAACGGTCGGTTCGCGTACGACAGCTACCGCCGCTTCATGCAGATGTACGGCAACGTTGTCCTCGAGATTCCGAAGGAGGAGTTCGAGAAGGAATTCGACGCCGTCAAGCACGAGCGCGGCGCGAAGCTCGACACCGATCTCGACGAACAGGCCCTCCGCGACGTCGTGAAGCGCTACAAGGGTGTCGTCAGGCACAAGACCGGTAAGGCGTTCCCGACCGACCCGATGGAGCAGCTGCGCGGCGCCCGCAACGCGGTGTTCCGCTCGTGGAACAACCCGCGCGCCAAGTCCTACCGCGCGATCTACGAGATCCCGGACCATATCGGCACCGCGGTCAACGTTCAGCTGATGGTGTTCGGCAACAGCGGCGATCGCTCGGCGACGGGCGTGGGCTTCACGCGCAACCCGGCCAACGGCGCGAAGGAGTTCTACGGCGAGTTCCTGATCAACGCGCAGGGCGAGGACGTCGTCGCCGGCATCCGGACGCCGATGCCGATCGTCGAGCTCGAGAAGGTGATGCCGCAGGCCTACAAGGAACTGCGCGCCCACACCACGAAGCTCGAGAAGCACTACAAGGACGTGCAGGACTTCGAGTTCACCATCGAGAACGAGAAGCTCTTCATGCTCCAGACCCGCAACGGCAAGCGCACGGGCTACGCCGCGGTCGTGATCGCCACCGACCTCGTGGCGGAGAAGCTGCTGACGCCGAAGGAAGGGCTCCTGCTGGTCGAGCCGTCCTCGCTGTCGCAGTTGCTCTCTCCGGTGTTCGATCCGAAGGAATGGAAGAACATCCCGGTGGCCACCAAGGGCCTGCCGGCCTCGCCGGGCGCGGCGTCCGGCCAGGTGGTCTTCACGGCCGACGAGGCCGTGACCTGGAGCGACCAGGGTAAGAAGGTCGTCCTCGTTCGCAAGGAGACCGTGCCGGACGACATCCACGGCATGTTCGTGTCCCAGGGCGTCCTGACCGCGACGGGCGGGATGACCTCTCACGCCGCAGTGGTCGGTCGCCAGATGGGCAAGCCGGCGGTCGTCGGCGCCTCCGAGATCCGGGTCAATGAGGAAGCGAAGACCGTGGTCGTCGGCGGCAAGACGCTGCACGAGGGCGACTACATCGCCTTCGACGGCCTGTCGGGCGAGGTGAAGGTGGAGAAGGTCGCCACCAAGCCGAGCGAGATCCTGCAGGTCATCAACGGGACGATGAAGGCCGAGACCTCGGACATCTACCAGCGCTTCGCCAAGCTGCTGGAGTGGGCCGACAAGGTTCGCCGTCTGGGCATCCGCGCCAACGCGGACCTGCCCGACCAGGCCGAGATCGCGTACGCGTTCGGCGCCCGCGGCATCGGTCTCTGCCGGACCGAGCACATGTTCTTTGCTGACGATCGGCTGCCGATCGTGCGCCGGATGATCCTCGCGGACAACGAGGAGGACCGCAAGAAGGCCGTGAACGAGCTGCTCCCGATGCAGCGCAAGGACTTCTACGGCGTGTTCAAGGCGATGCACGGATGCCCGGTCACCGTCCGCACGATCGACCCGCCGCTGCACGAATTCCTGCCGAAACGCGAAGACCTCATGGTCGAAGTGGCGAAGCTCGAAGTCGGTAACGGCGACAAGAAGCAGCTGGAAGAGACCAGGGCGCTGCTCGCGCGCGTGGAACAGTTGCACGAGTTCAACCCGATGCTCGGTCACCGCGGATGCCGCCTCGGCATCACGTACCCCGAGATCACCGAGATGCAGACCCGCGCGATCATGGAAGCCGCCTGTCAGCTCAACAAGGAAGGGCTGAAGGTCGTTCCGGAAATCATGATCCCGCTCGTCGGCCTCGTGAAGGAATTGAAGGACCAGAAGACAATCGTCGAACGCGTGTGCCAGCAGGTCATCAAGGAGCAGGGCATCAAGATCAAGTACCTGATCGGTACGATGATCGAGGTGCCGCGCGGCGCGGTGACGGCCGACGAGATTGCCGCCGAAGCCCAGTTCTTCTCCTTCGGAACCAACGACCTGACGCAGATGACCTTCGGCTTCTCGCGCGATGACGCCGGCAAGTTCCTGAAGATCTATCAGGAGAAGCGGATCCTCGACGCGGATCCGTTTGCGAGTATCGACACGGTCGGCGTGGGCAAGCTGGTGGCCATGGCCTGCGAACTTGGTCGCAAGACGCGCCCCGAGATCAAGCTCGGCGTGTGCGGTGAGCATGGCGGCGACCCGGCGTCGATCCACTTCTTCGAGAAGGTGGGCCTCGCCTATGTGAGCTGCTCGCCGTTCCGCGTGCCGGTGGCGAGGCTGGCGGCGGCCCATGCCGCCTTGGCGGTCAAGGTCGGCGACTAGGGCTCCGGACTCCGGGCTCTGGGCTACGATTGAAGGCCAGGAGGTGGACATCCGCCTCCTGGCCTTGTGTTTTTCTGGCATGATCAGGCGTGTATGGGCAAAGTCCATCGTCTCTCTCCGGAGTTGGCGAATCAGATCGCTGCGGGCGAGGTTGTCGAACGGCCGGCATCCGTCGTGAAGGAGTTGGTGGAGAACGCGATCGACGCCCGGGCCACCCGCATCGCGATCGCATGCGAGTTGGGCGGGAAGAAGCTGATTCGGGTCGAAGACGACGGAGAAGGCATGGGGGCGGAGGACGCGCAACTGGCGCTGGATCGGCACGCGACGAGCAAGATCGCACGGTCGGAGGACCTCGCCGCCATCCTCACGCATGGCTTCCGTGGAGAGGCGTTGCCGAGCATCGCATCCGTGTCGCATCTCAGCCTGCGGACGCGGCCCGCAGACGCCACGAGCGGGACGGAGATTCGCGTGAACGGGGGCACCGTGTCGTCGGTGCGAGAGGTGGGCGCGCCCCAGGGCACGACGGTTGACGTCTCGGACCTGTTCTACAACCTGCCGGCTCGTCGCAAGTTCCTGAAGTCGGACGGTGCGGAGTCCGCGCAGATCTCGCGAATGGTGACGCAACTGGCTCTCGCGTACCCCCAGGTGGGGTTCACGCTGGCGAACGCCGGACGCAAGGTCCTGGCGTGCCCACCGGTCCGCACGCTGCGCGAACGGTTCTATCAGCTGTACGGCGAACGGGAGGACCTGGTCGAGGTTGGGAAGGAGGCATCGGGGATTCGCATCTTCGGCCTCATCGCCGCCCTCGCTGAGCAGGGACCGAAGCGTGGCCCGCAGAACATCTTCGTCAATCGCCGGATCGTGAAGGACAAGACGATTGCCCACGCGATCATCGAGGCTTACAGCGTCGCGTCGGTCAAGGAGCGCAGCCCGGAGGTTCACCTCTTCATCGAAATGCCAGCCGACCAGGTGGACGTCAACGTCCATCCGACGAAGGCCGAGGTGCGTTTCCGGAACCAATCGTCGGTACACGAAGTGGTTCGTCGCGCGCTCGGAGCGGCGCTTGGGCAGGGGCCCGCGCCGGAACTGCAACTCCGTGGGGAAGCCCTGCCCGTTGCGCAGCCGGTGACGCTGTCGTTTCCGGGGTTGCTCGGCGGCATCTATCCGAACCGATGGACACCGGTGCCGCAGAGGGCGGATCTGAGCGGGACAGGCGCCCCGCCTGTCGGGACCACGGGCGAGACGCCCGTGCCACTCCTGCCGCGGGGGGCGGGTCTGAGTGGGACAGGCGTCCCGCCTGGCCATCCGGCGCCGGGTTCACTGGGCGGCTCGATCGGCGTGCGGCCCATGATTCCTCTCGGTCAGTTCCGCGACACGTTCATCATCGCGATCGACGACGAAGGCATCGCGATCATCGACCAGCACGTGGCGCACGAGCGGGTACTGTTCGAACGGGTCATGCAAAGGCTCACCGACGGCCGCCTCGAGAGCCAGCGGCTTCTCGAACCGCTGGTCGTCGAGTTGTCGGCGAGCGGCCTCGAGATCCTCCTCGCACGGACCGTGGAGCTCGACCGCTTCGGTTTCGAGGTGTCGGAGTTCGGCGGCCACAGCCTGCAACTGGCGGCCGTGCCCGCACTGCTGACGCCAGACGAGAGCGTGGCCGCGGTGCGCGCGCTCGCCGAGGACCTGGACGGCCTCGAACAGGGCGCGACCGTGGACGAGGCACTGAAGAGAATTGCGGCAATGACGGCTTGCCACGCGGCCGTGAAAGCGAATGACCCGCTGACCCACGAGAAGATGGTGCACATCCTCGAGGAGTTGCGGCGCACGGCCTATTCGACCGTCTGCCCGCACGGGCGGCCGGTGATGCTGCGCCTCACGAGGCGAGAGATCGAGAAGAACTTCCAGCGGATCTGAGATGGCCCGGCGGGCACGGAGGTCCGCCACCACTGCGACCCTGCGTGGCCCGGGCGTCGCGCCCGGGAGAGGCCTGCCGCCTACGTCCGCCGCTTCCGCTTGATCTCCTCCCACCCGTCCAGCCGCCGCTTGATCTCTTTCTCGAAACCGCGCTCGGTGGGGTGGTAGTATTTCCGGCCCTGCAGGCGCTCGGGCAGGCAGTCCATCGCCGCGACGGCGTCCTTCTCGTTGTGCGCGTACTGATAGCCCTTGCCGTACTCGAGGTCCTTCATCAACTTCGTCGGCGCGTTCCGCAGGTGCAGGGGCACCGGTTCCGCGACGTCGTGCAGCGCCTCGCTGGCCGCCTGGCTGTAGGCCACGTAGATGGCGTTGCTCTTGGGTGCGGTCGCCATGTAGACGACGGCCTCTGCGAGCGCGTTGTTGCCCTCCGGCATGCCGATGAAGTGAACCGCCTCCTTGGCGGCCATCGCCACGCTCAGCGCCTGCGGGTCGGCGATGCCGATGTCCTCCGAGGCGAACCGGACGACGCGCCGTGTGATGTACAGCGCGTCCTCTCCGGCCTCGAGCATTCGCGCGAGCCAGTACACCGCTGCGTCGGGGTCGCTGTTGCGCATCGACTTGTGGAGGGCGGAGATCAGGTTGTAGTGCTCCTCGCCGTTCTTGTCGTAGAGGAGCGTGCGCCGTTGGACGGCCTGTTCGACGAACCCGACGTCCACGTGTCCCCGTGGGCCGCCGGCCCCGTGCGGGGCGGTGGTGACGGTGGCCTCGAGCAGGTTGAGGCCCGTGCGTGCGTCGCCGTTCGCCAGCCGGGCGATGGTGTTGAGCGCGTCGGGATCGACGTCGACCTCTTCGCTTCCCAGGCCGCGGTCTGGGTCGTTCAGCGCCCGTGTCAGGACCTCGATCGTCGCGTCGAGCGTGAGCGGCTTCAAGACGTAGACCTGGGAACGCGAGAGCAACGCCGAGATCACCTCGAACGAGGGATTCTCGGTCGTGGCGCCAATCAGCACGATGTCGCCGGCTTCGACACGGGGAAGGAAGGCATCCTGCTGGGCCTTGTTGAAACGATGGATTTCGTCCACGAAGAGGATGGTCCGGCGGCCGAGGCGGCGTCGGGCCTGTTCGGCCTCGGCCATGACCGCCTTGATTTCCTTGATTCCAGCGAGCACCGCGCTGAACGAGATGAAGTGCGCGCGGGTGACGTGGGCGATCAGGCGAGCGAGCGTGGTCTTGCCGGTGCCGGGTGGCCCCCAGAGGATGATGGACTGCACGAGGTCGCGCTCGATCGCGACCCGGAGCGGCCGGCCCGGCGCCAGTAGCTCATCCTGGCCCAGCAATTCCTCGAAGGACCGGGGGCGCATCCGTTCGGCCAGCGGCGACTTCAGGTCGGCGGGCAACGCGCCTTCATCACCAAACAAGTTCCCTGACATGCCCCACAGCATAGCAGAGGCTACTGCGGTCGCTGTCTCGCGGCCGCGTAGACCAGGAGGGCCGCGGCCACCGCGACGTTCAACGATTCGACCGGGTGCTGCATCGGAATCGAGACGCCATCGTCGGCCGCGTCAATCACCGCGGACGCCAGCCCTGGTCCCTCACCGCCGAGCAGGAAGGCAAGCGGGACGCGCAGGTCGACAGCATCCGGGCTCCTTCCCCCTCGCGGGATCGTGGCCAGCAGCCGGATGTCGGCCGCGCGGATCGCGCCGATGGTTTCAAGGAGATCCAGTTGCGCGGCGACGGGCAGGCGGAGCGTGCTGCCCATCGATCCACGCAGCGCCTTCCAGCCGAACGGATCGGCACTGGCTC
This sequence comes from Vicinamibacterales bacterium, assembly GCA_036504215.1. Taxonomy (NCBI): domain Bacteria; kingdom Pseudomonadati; phylum Acidobacteriota; class Vicinamibacteria; order Vicinamibacterales; species Vicinamibacterales bacterium. Next base: position 93,177 of record DASXVO010000006.1, read on the forward strand.
CGCAGAAGACGACACCTGTTGCGCCCCCCGCCTCGGCTGCGCGGATGATCGCGCCGACGTTCCCGGGATCCTGCACATCGGCGGCGACGAGGAGGAGTTGGGGGCGCCGCTCGAGGACGCGCGTGAGCGAACACGCCGGGCGCGCCGCGATGGCCACGATTCCCGACGGTGTCCGCGCGGGGCTCATCGCGTCGAGCACAGCCTCCGACACTTCGACGACGTCTGCCGCCTGCGCGGAGAGTGCGTGCGCCAGGCGTGCGCCCTCGTCGGAGGCGAGAGCGCACGACCCGAATGCAGCCGTCTCGATGCGGAGGCCCGCGCCCACCGCATCCGACACGAGATGGTGGCCGTCGAGCAACAGCCGGTCGTCTCCAGCCGTCGGTCCGCGGGCCAGGGCGCGGAAGGTCGCGACGAGGGGGTGCTGACGGCTGGAGATGCGTTTCATGTCAACCTCAGGCTACCGCTTCTTGTCGCCCGCCTGCTCCTTTTCCCGATTCAACTCGACGAGATCGACACTGTCGGCAGCCTGGCCCAACAGGTGACGGCAGAAGTAGTCGCCACGGAGCCAGTTGAAGTACGCGCCGGCGGACGCGTAGCCGTGCCGCGCGCCGGGAATGACGAACATGTCGAACCGCTTGTTCGCCTTGATGAGCGCGTCGGCGAGGCGATAGGTGTTCGACGGGTGCACGTTGTTGTCGATGTCCCCGGTGACGAGCAGCATGTGGCCTTTCAGGTTCTTCGCGAGTTCCGAGTTCCTCTCGATCGTGTACTCGAAGGTCACCTTGCCGTCCTTGTCGGTGACTTCCTTGATGCCGTGGTGCTTCTCGCTCCACGTGTTGTTGTAGATGTTGTTCTCGTGGTTCCCCGACTCCGACACCGCCACCTTGAAGAAGTCGGGGTAGACCATCATCGCGGCTGCCGACATGAACCCGCCCCCAGAGTGCCCCCAGATCCCCACGCGGTTCGCGTCGATGAACGGATGCCGCCGGGCGAGCTGCTCGACCGCCGTCTTCTTGTCCGCCAGGCCGTAGTCGCGGAGGTTGCCGTACCCGAAGTTGTGGTACCACTTCGAGCGCAGCGGGTTGCCGCCCCGGTTGCCGACCTCGACGACGATGAACCCGAACTGCGCGAGCTGGATGTTGGGGCTCCGGACACTGAACGTCTTCGTGACGCTCTCCTGCTGCGGACCGGGATAGACGTAGAGGATGACCGGGTATTTCCTGCCAGGGTCGAAGTCGAAGGGCTTGTACATCACGCCGAACAGGTCCGTGATCCCGTCATCGGCCTTGACCCTGAAGGGCTCGGGAAACTTGAAGCCGGCCTCTTCGAGCGCACTCGTGTCCGTCGTCTCCAGCTTGGCCACCAGAGCGCCCGTTGCGTCGTGCAGCGCCGCCTCGGGCTTCGAGTCGACGCGCGAGCTGTTGTCGACGAAGTACCGGTTGGAGTCCGACAGGCTTGCGGTGTGCGACGCATCTCCAGGATTCAACAGTTTGATCGTGGTGCCGTCGAGGCTGACGCGGTAGAGGTGCGGGTAGTACGGGTCCTCGCCAGCTTCGCGGCCGACGGCGGTGACGAACACGACCCGCGTCTTGTCGTCTGTCCCTTCCAGGCTGGTCGTGACGAACTCGCCGCTCGTGACGGCGTTCTTCAGCGCGCCGGTGTTCGCGTCGTAGAGGTAGTAGTGCCCCCATCCGGTGCGCTCCGACCAGAAGAGGAGCTCCTGACCGTTGCTCGCCAGGCGCAGCGGCTTGGTCTCGATGTAGGTGTTCAGACGTTCTTCGAGCAGCACCTTGACGTCACCCGACTCAGGGCTTGCCACGCACACGTCCAGGCGATGCAGATCGCGGCTCATGCGAGTGATGTAGAGTTTGTCGTGTCCCTCGGCCAGCCACTGGGGCTCCGGCCGGTCGCCGCCGCCGCCGCCGACCTGGCCACCGCCGCCGAGCCCGCCCTGGTAGCGCGCCGACACCGGAGCCGTGGCAATCTGCAGCGACTGGTCCTTGAATCGGTCCGTCTTGAGCTTCACGACGGTCCTGGTGTCACGATCGAATACGTTGATTTCGGGCTGAGGGACATTCGGTTCGCCCGGCATCGCATAGCGGTACGTCTCCAGCTTCGGACGCGGGTTGGCGAGCGCGTCGATGACCCAGAGGTCGTTCACCTTGCGCTCGTCGCGGCGGACGAGGGCGAACTTCCGCGAGTCCCTTGCCCAGACGACGATCACCGCCGCGACGCGGGCGTTCTTCTCCGTGCTCTGCTGTTCGGCTTCGACCATCTGGTCTTCTTGCTGCTGCTGCTCCTGTTGTCCGCCTGGCATGACGGTGCGGGCATAGCTGTAGTGTTCCTCGCCATCCTTGGTCAGCTGCACCTCGACGATCGCCGGGTCGTCCGCCTTCTTCTGCGCCAGCGCGTAGTTGGCCGCGTCCATCATGAACAGGTTGTGGCTTCGTGCGAAGACGACGGTCTTCTCGTCCGGGGACACCGATGCCCAGCGTGGCTTCCGCGGAGCCCTGTAATCATCGTCCAGCAGGTCGAGGCTCCCCGTCGAGAGGTCGTACTCGAAGTGCAGCGTCCGGGTCTTGGGCGGCGTCGGGGGCGTCGCGCCCTTGCCGGTTGGCGGCGTCTCCTTCTTGGCGCCCGCTGCTGTGGGATCCACCGCGAGTGTCTTGGGCTTCACGAAGTCGGCATCGCGCGGGACCTGGACGTCGAACTGGAACGCGGCGTCCTTCTTCACGAACTTGACCGTGGAGAAGGGCAGGTGCTGCGCATCGTAGGGCATGAGGGTGATGGCGGTCAGCGCGGCGGCCATCTTGGTGTGGTCGAAGAGCGGGGCCCGGGCTCTCTTGAGCGGGTCGACGAGAAAGAACTTCCGCCCGTCGCGCGTCTGGTAGCTGTACCAGAAGCGGTCCCCCGTCTCCAGCCATCGGGGCGTGACCGACGTGTCGAAGACGAGTTTGCCGATCTTCGGCGTCGTCCACTGAGCGGCCAGGTCGTAGTTGGGTGTGATGATGCCATCCGGGTTGACGACCTCTGCGGACGCGCGCTGACCTGGGCTCGATCGCCTGGCTGCCGGCTGTCTGGCGCCCGAACTCTGGGCGAGGGGATGTGCGAGCCCCAGCACGACCAGCATCGAGGCGAGCCCAATGAGCGAGAGACTGCGATGCATCGCGACTCCTTCCGAATCTCCGGGGGACGTGAGCTGTCGTAGTCGAGCGGGGACGAACTCGGGAGAGATGAGACGCGGCGAAATGTACTCGTTCCGTGCAGGTGGAACAAGGCCCGTATGCTAGAATTTCGGATATCTGTATACTCACACCAGGGTTGGCCGGCTGGTGATGTCTGGCCGCAGGCTGGAGAACGGATCGTTCGCGGATGACCATCAGGGACCAACTAATCAAGAGGTTCGAGGAGGAGATCCAGATCCTCGAGCGCGAGTTGCGGACCGAATTGCCGCAGGAAATCCGCCGGGCGCGCGAACTGGGCGACCTCAGCGAGAACGCCGAGTACCAGGCTGCGAAGGAACGGCAGCGTCTCGTCGAGGCCCGGATCGGCATGCTGAAGAAGCGCGTCGGCGAGATCTCGCTGCTCAACCTCGACAAGCTCCCGATCGACAAGGTAGGCCTCGGGTCGATCGTCACCGTTTCGGAGGACGGCGGCAAGCCGTTCGTCTACCGGCTGGTGATGCCCGAGGAGGCCGACGCGGCGAAGGGATTGATTTCGCCGAGTTCTCCGATCGGGCGCGCGCTCCTGAACAAGGAACCGGGTGACGAAGTCACCGTGCAGACGCCGACCGGCGTCCGTCGGTTCGAGATCCACGAACTCGTGACCGTCCACGACGCGCTGTAGTACCCCCGCCCCCGAAGGGTGCATGGTGATCGGGCAGCCATCAGCGTCACGCGACGCGTACTCACCGCAACTGCGGACGGCCCTCGTCCTCACGGGTTTCGGCACCGCGGGTGCCTACCATGCCGGTGTGATTCGCGCACTGCAGGAAGCCGGCGTCAAGATTGACGTTGTCGCCGGGGCGGGGATCGGGATCATCTCCGCCGTCTTCACCGCGATCGACGGTGGCGGCCGGCTGTGGGAAGAGGATGGACTCTGGCGGACGCGCTCTGCCGGGCGTTTCTACCGGGTCCGTGCCGCCATCCGCTTCGCGGCGTGGTCCCTCGTCGCCGCGCTCTCGATCGTGCTCGTGCCGCTGGCCGCCCTCGTTGCCGGCCTGGTGGTCTATCCCGTCGGATTCCTGCTGCGGATCGCCGGCGTGTCCTCCGCGAGCTTCGTCTCCCGCGCATACACCTCGCTGGTGGAAACGGCGTTCGACCCCGGGTTTCTGCCGGCAGTGCTCCCTCGGGCATTGCTCGTGTCGCTGACTGCGTTCATCGGCGTGCTCGCCGTGCTCGGTGTCGTCGTCTTCATCGTGGGCCGGGGCAAGCGTCGCGACGACGCCCCCGTGTGGTGGCGGATCATCGGCGCGCCGCTGTCTGGCAAGGGAGCCGTGCACGCCGTGTCGCGGCTGCTGTGGCAGTTGGTGGGGGGGGCAGCCGGAGCGAAGAAGCCCGCCGGCCTCGAACTCAGCCGCGCGTATACCGAGTTGCTGCGGGACAACGTCGGCCAGCCGGGTGTCCGCGAACTGCTCCTGACCGTGCACGACCTCGACATGCGGCGCGACTTCGTGTTCGCGATGCTGGGCGACCGGTACCGTCGGGACTTCTTCCGGGCTGTCGATGGTCCGGGTGGCGATCGGCGCCTGTCGGAGTCGTTCGACCTCTCCCTCGTGAGCCGCGACCACCTGATGGACGTCCTGGAGGCCGGTGTGGCTCTGCCCGTGGCGACCGAGGTGCAGCTGATTCACTTTCCGCCGGAGAGCTACTGGTGCGGCGAAGTGCATCGCGCGACGTCCCGGCCGGGTGCGCTCGACCGGCTCCTCGACGAACTCCCGCTCGCGGGCGTCGAACAGGTCATCGTCGTCTCCGCGGTCCCCGAACTCGAGGGACCGCATCGGTTGACGATTCCGCGGAGCGACTGGCGCGGTCGGCTGAGCGACTACCTCGCCGGTGCCGAGGCGGCTGCCCTGCGGTCATCGCTCGGCGCCGAGCGGCCCTTCCGCTGCCAGTTCGTGGTCCGCCCGGCCTACAACCCTATTGGACCTCTCGAGGTCGGCGGCTGCTACGATCAGCGGTCGGACCGCGAGGTGACCCTTGGCGAGTTGATCGATCGCGGTTACGAGGACGCGTACCGTCAGTTCATCGACCCGGTCGTCGGGGCGAGCGGCGAGCGCCTCGAGGTGGCCCGGACGGGCCACGACTGACACGCCACATCGCACCATCAACCAGGCGGGCAGAGCAGCTATGAGAACACGAGGCCTCTCGACCGAAGTGATTCACCGGGGCGAAGATGCGCCGATCCACGCCGACCCGGTCAACGTCCCGATCTACGAGACGACGACGTTCCTGTTCGAGTCGGCGGATGAGGTTCGCCGCTACCAGGAAGGGAAGGTCGACAAGTACCTCTACTCCCGCTACGCGAATCCGACGATCGTCGTCACCGAAGAGAAGGTGGCGGCGCTCGACCACGCCGAGGCTGCGCTCGCGTTCGCGTCTGGAATGGCCGCCTCGGCCACCACGCTCCTCACGTTCCTCGAACCTGGTGATCAGGTGCTGTGCAGTGCGGCGCTGTACGGCGGCACGTTTCACCTGGTCAACGACGTGCTGACCAGGTTCCGCATCGACGTGCGATGGGCCACGCTCGAGGAATTGCAGGAGCCGGAAACGCTCATCGGCGATGCGACACGGCTGTGCTGGATCGAATCACCGATCAACCCGACTCTCCGCTGCGTGGACGTGAGGCGGGTGGCTGCCGCATGCCGGGCGCGTGGTGTGCTGTCGGTGCTCGACAACACCTTCGCCAGTCCGATCAACCAGCAGCCGTTGGCGCTCGGCGTCGATCTCGCGATGCAGAGCGCGACGAAGTACCTGAATGGGCACTCCGACGTCACCGGCGGCGTGGTGTCGGGGCCGCGCGATCTCGTCAAGCGTCTCGACCTGATGCGCCGTATGCTGGGCGGTGTGATGGATCCGCAAGCGGCGTTCGCGCTGGCCCGGGGGCTGAAGACGCTTCCGCTGCGCATCGCGCGCCACAATGTCAGCGCCTTGGCGGCTGCGCGCTTCCTGGAGCAGGATCGACGTGTCAGGCGCGTGTTCTATCCCGGCCTGGCGTCGCATCCAGACCACGCGATCGCCGCGGCGCAAATGTCCGGGTCCGGCGGGATGGTGACCTTCGAGGTGGACGGCGGCCTCCAGGGCGCCTCGCGGGTGTTCGACCGGTTCCAGATCATTCGGCGCGCCACGAGCCTTGGCGGCGTGGACAGCCTGGCCAGCCTGCCGGTGCTGACCTCACACTGGAACTACAGTGACGGGGATCTCGCGCGCGCCGGTGTGACCGCCGGCATGCTGCGGGTGTCGATCGGTTTGGAGGATGAGGAGGACATCCTCGCGGACCTCGACCAGGCGCTGGGGTAATCTCTCGACCGTGCCCACCGACGTTGGCCACGGCGCCGACGCATTCCGCATTCCTGACGCCACAACGGGCGGTAGATACCGCCTCGTGGCGTTGGCCCCTTGATCCGAGCGTAATTCGAGGCGGTATCGAACCCGGATGCCGTTCGAGCCATGGGTCGAGGCCATCGCCCGCCACGTGGCGCAAAGAGACCGACCGCTCGACCACGGAGCGACGTCTGTGAGACTCTTGGCCCGACGGGTCTGATCCGTGCCAAGCAGATCGAGAACCTGGACGGCTCTCTGCCGGCGAGTCCTGACGTGTGACGGCGCTGCCGGCGCCAGGAAGGCACCGCGCCGGACCGCGCGGTGGCGGGGAAGGTTCCCCCGCCAATGAATCACGCGGAGCACGCATGAGAACGATCGGCCTCATCGGCGGCACGGGGTGGGTATCGACGCTCGAGTACTACCGCCTGATCAACGAGGGCGTCAACCGTCGCCTGGGCGGCCACGAGGCCGCCCGATGCGTCATCTACTCGCTCAATTTCGGCGACGTGATGCGCCTCAAGGCGGGCGACCCCGAGCAGGCCGGGGTCCGCGCTCTGGTGGTGCAGACGGCCAGGACCCTCGAGCAGGCCGGCGCCGAGCGCCTGGTGTTGTGCGCCAACACGTTGCACTGGTTCGCCGACTCTGTCGAGGACGCCGTGCGAGTGCCGCTGGTGCACATCGCCAAGGCCACCGCCGCGGCGGTCCGCGATGCCGGTCTCCACTGCGTGGGATTGCTGGGCACACGCCCGACGATGGAACGCGATTTCTACCGCAAACACCTCCGGGACGCCGGCATCGAGGCTCTCGTTCCCGACGAAGCGGATCGGGGCTTCGTGCACGACACCATCTACGACGAACTCGTGAAGAGCAGGTTCCTGGACGAGTCCCGCGTGCAGATGCTGGCCGTCATCGAGCGATTGCGGCAGCGCGGTGCTGAGGGGGTGGTACTCGGGTGCACGGAGATCCCGCTGCTCGTTCGACCGGAGCATTGCGCGCTTCCTCTGTTCGACACGCTCCGGATCCACGCCGATGCCGCCGTCGACGAGGCGCTGTCCAGGCCCTGATCTGCCGTCGTGGGGCATCCATCAGGAAGACGTCGTCGGCGTCTCAATCAGGTCTTCGGCGCGTCGCGCTTCTTGTCGGTGGTCTGGTGCTCGCGGAGGAACTGCACGGCGAGTCCGCGAATCTTGTCGCTGAATGCGCGACCGTCGAGATCGCCGAACTGGGCTCGGAAGGCGGCGATGGGTACGACGGCCTTGGCCATCGCGCGGTGACCGCCTGCGTTGCCCAGTGACGCGAAGTACTTTCGCGCGAACTCGCCGGCGTTGCGCGAATAGCCGAGGTTCCTGATCGACAACACGAGCATCTGGTTGACGATCCCCGCCACGATCGTCCACTTGATGTCTTCGAGTTGGAGGAAGAAATCTGCCACGTACGCGATCAGGTCCTCGCGCGGCGTCACGCCCATGAAGGTGCAGAACACCTGCTCGTCGACCCCGCCCGACTCGAGCGCCTTCATCACGTACTCGAGGCGCTCGAGCGTGATCTCCGATCCTTCCATCTTTCGGATCAGGGTCGCATCGGCCAGCGGGTAGAGGAACGAGAATGCCTCGAGATCGACTCGATTTGCCTGCCGGTTGAAGAACAGGGTGTCGGACTTGATCGCGTAGAGCAGGGCTGTGGCTGTGCGTTCCGAGATGCTCACGTCCACCGCGCGGAGGTGCTCGGTGAGGATGGTGGACGTCGATCCGTAGTCGGCACGGATGTCCTTGAACACCGCGCTGTAGCCTGGTTGTGGCGGGTGATGGTCGATCACCAGGTCCACACGGTCGAGTAGTTCGCCGAAGTAGTGCGGCTGCACATCGACCATCGCAATCCGCTCGAACTCGCCGAGCGACGCCGGCGTGATCGCCTCGACCTGGATGTCGAGCAGATTCGCCATCCGGAGATTCTCGGGCCTCGTCACGCCCTGCAGCGTGCCGAGGATCGCGGTGGCCTTGGTGCGGCGCAGGATGTTGCGCAGCGCGAGTCCGCTTGCCATTGCATCCGGATCCGGGTCGTTGTGCAGGAGGATGAGCACGCGGTCCGCGTCCGAGAAATAGCGTTGATACTGCTGCACCCGCGCACGCGTCAACGACCGGCTCACCTGTGTGACCAGCGGACCGCCGAACAACTCGGCCATCGTCAGGTACGACAACTCGGGAAACTGCGCGCGCAACTCGTCCTCGCGCCGGCTGCCGGCGTTCGCGCCGGTGCCGAGCACGTAGACCAGCGTGCCGCCCGCGTCACGGATGGCTCCGAGCGTCTTGCGCAGGGCTGGTCGGCCATTGTCCTCGACGAGCACGCACGTGGTGGGGGAGAGGTCCGCTTTGAGATAGGTGTCGGGGCGGTGCAAGTCGCCGGTGAGGATCTTGACACCTGCGTCGTGAAGACGGCGCGCGAGCGGCCGGCTCTCAACGAGGAACTCGGCCTCGAAGCTGGGCAGCAAGGCTGTCTCCAGCATCCGGACCACCAGTTCGGTCTGGCAGACGGCCAAGCACCTCATCGTGCGGCCAGCGTCCACGGGGTAACGGGGAGATGACGGTCCATCGGCGCCAGCCAGCTATTATACGGCCAGCCACGGTTCCCGGCTATCATGGTGGCTGGTTTTCATTTCGAACGGCCGGCCAGGCGGCCAGATGGGAGCTTCAGCGTGAAAGCGGCGGTGATCCTCGGGCTCTGCGCCGTCGGTGCGGTCGCCCTCGTCGCATCCCAGGCGGGACAGCCCACCTTCCGGACCGGCATCGACATCGTCAACTTCGGCGTGACCGTCGTGGACAAGAAGGGCAACTACCTGACCGACCTCCAGGAGGGCGAGTTCGAGGTCTACGAGGATGGCCAGAAGCAGAGTCTGAGATTCTTCGTGCCGTGCGACGCACAGGGCAGCCGGGGCGATAGTGCTCGGCCGGCGCCTGCGGCGCTTCACCTCGGGGCGGTGTTCGACATCAGCGGCAGCATGGAAGAGGACATCCGGTTTGCGAGGAGCGCGGCGGTCAAGTTCCTGAATACGCTGAGCGAGGCGCTCGACTACACCCTCGTGGACTTCGATACCGAGGTGAGGGTCGCGCGGTTCACGCAGTCCGAGTTCGGGCGGCTCGTCGAACGGATCCGGACGCGGAAGACCGACAACGCCAACACCGCTCTCTGGGACGCGACCGGCGTGTATCTCGACGGCGCGTCCGGACAGGAAGGCCGAAAGATCCTGGTGCTGTACACGGACGGGGGCGACAACGCCAGCAGCATCACGTTCAACGATTTGTTGGACCTGCTGAAGGCATCGGACGTGACCGTGCACGCGATCGGCTTCCTCGAACACCAGCCCGCCAGCATCAAGATGGATCAGCGGCTGCGGCTGAAGCGGATCGCCGAGATGACCGGCGGCCAGGCGTTCTTTCCGGCGACGATGAAGGAACTCGACGCTGCATACGCCAAGGTGGCCGCCGAGATCGACGCGCAGTACTCGATGGGATACCTGTCCACGAATACCAAGGCCGACGGGAAGTGGCGCAAGGTCGAAATCAAGGTCACACGGCCAGACCTGAAGGACATCAAGGTGCGCACGCGCCAGGGCTACTTCGCCCCGCTCAAGAAGTAGCCGACCGGCGGATCGCGGGGTTCGACGGAGCACACAGAGCTTGCAGGGGACGCGGAGCAGGCGTCGTGTCCGCGCGCCCAGGCGGGGATCGGCCGGCTGTGGTACGATCCCGGACTGCGTGCCTGACCGTTTCGACCTCGTCTCGGATTTCGAACTGCGCGGCGACCAGCAGCGGGCGATCACCGAGCTGATGGAGGGGGTGGACCGCCGCGACCGCTACCAGGTCCTGCTCGGCGTCACCGGCTCCGGCAAGACGTTCACCATGGCGCAGGTCATCGCGCGGATGAACCGGCCGTCGCTGGTCATGGTGCACAACAAGACGCTTGCGGCGCAGCTCTTCCAGGAATTCCGCCGGTTCTTCCCGCACAACGCGGTCGAGTACTTCGTCAGCTACTACGACTACTACCAGCCCGAGGCCTACGTTCCCGCGAGCGACACCTACATCGAGAAGGAAGCGACGATCAACGACGAGATCGACCGGATGCGCCTGTCCGCCACCCGGTCGCTCTTCGAGCGCCGCGACGTCATCATCGTGGCCAGCGTGTCGTGCATCTACGGCCTCGGATCGCCCGAAGCCTATTACGGAATGACGCTGCCGCTCGAGATGGGGCAGCGGATCGACCGTGAGCAAATCCTGCGCAAGCTGGTGGACATCCAGTACGAGCGCAACGACGTCGAGTTCGGCCGCGGGACGTTCCGCGTGCGCGGCGACATCATCGAGGTCTACCCGTCGTACGAGGAACTGGCGGTGCGGATCGGCCTGTTCGGCGACGAAGTCGACGAGCTGGTCGTGTTCGACCCGCTGACGGGCCGCACGTCGCGGCGTCACGACCGGATCGCAATCTACCCGAAGTCTCACTTCGTCACGCCGCGCGAGAAGACGCGCAAGGCGATCGACTCGATCAAAGCCGAACTCGTCGAACGGCGGGGCCTGCTCGAGTCGGAAGGCAAGCTGCTCGAGGCCCAGCGGCTGCACCAGCGGACGATGTTCGACCTCGAGATGATCCGGGAGATCGGCTACTGCCACGGCATCGAGAACTACGCCCGTCACCTCACCGGCAGGGCTCAGGGCGAGCCGCCACCCACCCTGCTCGACTATCTGCCGCCGGACGCGGTCGTCTTCGTGGACGAAAGCCATCAGACCGTTCCGCAGATCCGCGGGATGTACCACGGCGACCGATCGCGCAAGCAGGTTCTGGTGGAATACGGGTTCCGCCTGCCGTCGGCCCTGGACAATCGGCCGCTGAACTTCGAGGAGTGGGAGGCCAGGTCCCACCAGGTCGTCTTCGTGTCGGCCACGCCAGGACCGTTCGAGCTTCGCGCCGCGGGCGGCGTCGTCGTCGAGCAGATCATCCGGCCCACCGGCCTCACGGATCCGCCCATCGAGATCCGGCCGGTGAAGGGGCAGGTGGACGACCTCCTTGGAGAGATCCGTGACACGGCCGCCAGGCACGAGCGCGTGCTCGTCACCACGCTCACCAAGCGCATGGCCGAGGACCTGACGCAGTACTACCAGGAACTGGGCGTGCGCGTGCGCTACCTGCACTCCGACATCGACACGCTCGAGCGCGTCGAGATCCTGCGCGACCTGCGGCGCGGCGAGTTCGACGTGCTCGTCGGCATCAACCTGCTGCGCGAGGGGCTCGATCTGCCGGAGGTGTCGCTCGTCGCGATCCTGGACGCCGACAAGGAGGGGTTTCTGCGGTCGGCCGGTTCCCTCATCCAGACGTCCGGTCGCGCGGCGCGGAACGTCAACGGGCGCGTGATCATGTACGCCGATGTCGTGACCGACTCCATGCGTGCCGCCATCGCGGAAACCGATCGCCGCCGGCGCGCGCAGGAAGCCTACAACGTCGAACACGGCATCACGCCAGCGACCATCGTCAAGCAGATCGACGACGTGTTGTCGAGCGTGTACGAACGGGACTACATGGCGGTACCGGAGGTGCGAGAACCTGGGCCCGCGTTCAAGACCCAGGCGGAACTCGACGCGTACATCGCTCGTATGGAACGGGAGATGCGCGAAGCTGCGGCAAACCTCGATTTCGAGCGGGCGGCGACGTTGCGAGACCGGGTCAAGGCACTCAAGCGGCGTGAGTTGGGTGTCGCGACGGACGCAAAGCGGTGACCGCGTGGACACGATGATCGACCGGTGGGTGAAGGCGCCGCTCCTCGAGGCGCAGGAATACGTGACGCTTTGCGTTCGGGCGTTGCGCTGCGCGGTCACGCGGCCGTTCTACACGCACGATCTCGTGGAGCAGCTCGACTACATCGGTGTGGGGTCGCTGACCGTGGTGTTGCTGACCGGATTCTTCACCGGCGCCGTACTGGCCCTGCAGAGCGGTTTCACGCTCGACCAGTTCGGGGCCCGACCGCTCGTCGGCCGTCTGGTCAGTGCGTCGATGATCAAAGAGCTCGGGCCGGTGCTGACGGCGCTGATGATCACGGGCCGCGTCGGATCGAGCATCGCGGCCGAACTCGGTTCGATGGGCGTGACCGAACAGATCAACGCGCTCCGCGCCCTGGGCACCGATCCCGTCCGGAAGTTGGTGGTGCCCCGCCTGCTCGCCGGCGTCCTCATGGTTCCGGCTCTGACCGTCGTCGCGGACTTCGTCGGCATCGTGGGCGGGTGGGTGATTGCCAGCGGACAGCTTGGCGTCGCGAGTTCGGTGTACTGGAATTCGCTCCTCGATGGGCTGTACGTTGCGGATGCCGTGATGGGATTGGCGAAGCCGTTCTTTCTCGGTTTCGTGATCGTCACCTTTGCCTGCCACGTCGGACTCCGGGTGCGCGGTGGCACCCAGGGCGTCGGACGCGGCACGACGAGAGCCGTGGTTGCCACCTCGGTTGCCGTGCTCGCGATGGACTTCTTCGTCACCAAGCTGCTCGTGTTCTTCATCTACTGATGAGAGCGATGGCCCAGGAACCGCCTGCGTGCTCCGGCGATTCTGCAGTGACCCTCGAGGAGGCCCTCGGGCCGGGGTCTCCGATTGTTGTCTTCGATCGCGTCTCGCTGGCGTTCGACGAGAAGGTCGTGCTGGCCGACCTGAGTTTCACGCTGATCAAGGGGCACACGAAGGTGATTCTGGGCGCCAGCGGCGCCGGAAAATCCACCATTCTGAAGATCGTTCTCGGGCTGCTGCGCGCCGACGCCGGCGTCGTGTGGGTCAATGGCGAGCGCGTGGACCAGATGACCGAGGAGCAGTTGATGGCCGTGCGAGGCGATCTCGGGATGGTGTTCCAGGAGGGCGCGCTGTTCGATTCCCTCACGGTCGCAGAGAACGTCGGCTACAGGCTGTACGAAGAGACCGACCTGCCGCTACCCGTGGTGCGGGCCCGCGTCGAGGAGGTCCTGGGGTTCGTCGGTCTGGCGGATTACATCGACCGGATGCCCAGCGACCTGTCGGGCGGCCAGCGCCGGCGGGTGGCCATCGCCCGGGCGATGGCGGCCAGGCCCAGACTTCTCCTGTACGACGAGCCGACGACCGGCCTGGATCCCATCACCGCCGCCTCGGTGGACGACGAAATCATCAAGCTGCGCGATCTCGAGAATGTCAGCTCGATCCTGGTGACCCACCAGTTGCGGGACGCCTTCTACATCGCGACTCATACAGCCATCCGCGAGAATGGGATGACGAAGATCGTGCCGGCCGGCGAGGTGAAGTCCGATGAATCGGAGTTCCTGATGCTTCGCAACGGCCTCGTCGTGTTCGAGGGCTCGGCGCGCCAGTTCCGAACGTCCAACGACGACTACCTGCGGACATTTCTCTCGTAGCGGAAGGGAACGATATGCCGCGTACGCGCTCGCTCGCCTACTCGGAACTGAAGATCGGCATCCTGGCCGTCGTGGCGCTCTCGATTGCTGCGGTGGTGATCTTCATGCTCAGCGGCACGGGAGGCTTCTTCTGGGAGCGCTACTCACTGAAGACACGTTTCCGTGCGGTGCCCGGGCTCAAGGCCGGCGCGCCGGTGCGCGTGGCCGGCGTCGAGGTGGGCACGGTCCGCGACATCGCCTTCGTGGGCTCGGACGTCGAGGTGACCTTCCAGGTTTCGAGGAAGATGCAGCCCCGCATCACCTCGCAGTCCATCGCGTCGCTTGGATCGTTGAGCCTCCTGGGACAGAGCACGGTCGACATCACGCCATCGCTCGGCGGCGAGCCCGTCGCGGAGTGGGGATATGTGAAGAGCGGGCGGATGGCCGGGCAGTTGGCGGACGTCACCGAAATCGCAAGCCAGGGGCTCGAGCAGGCGACGCGCCTGATGCAGGACCTCCGCGCGGGGAAGGGCACGCTGGGCCGCCTGTTCACAGACGACGCGTTGTACAGGGACCTCCAGGGTTTCATCGGGGCCGCGGCAGGCGTGGCGGAGAACCTTCGCCGCGGTCGCGGGACGGCGGGCCGGCTGCTCACGGATCCGGCGGCCTACGAATCCCTCGAAGCCTCGCTCCGGAATCTGAACGCGATGCTGGATCGGATCAACGATGGCCAGGGCAGCCTGGGGCGGCTGCTGCAGGACGATCGGCTAGCGGTCACCCTCACCTCCGCCACGGGAAATCTCGACACGCTGACGGGTAAGCTCAACAAGGGAGTGGGCACCGCGGGCAAGCTCCTGAACGACAGCGCCCTCTACGACCGGCTCTCTTCCACCGCCGAACGCCTGGAACAGCTCACCGGGCAGTTGAACCAGGGGCAGGGAACGGCGGGACAATTGCTGCACGACAGGCAGTTATATGAGAACATGAATGGGGCAGCGGGCGAGTTGCGAGGTCTCGTGGCGGACATCCGCAAGGAACCCCGTAAGTATTTGAGCTTCAAGGTGAGTGTCTTCTGAGGAGAGCGTCATGAGTGACGACAGCAGCAGCGTTGGCAAGGTCCTGACGGCGTTTTTCTTCGGCGCGGCGGCTGGCGCGGCGGTTGCCCTCTTGTTCGCGCCGGCGACCGGGAAGGACACGCGCGAGTTCCTCTCGGAAAAGGCGCGTGAGGGTCGCGAGAAGGCGTCGGAAGCCGCGCGGCAGACCCGCGAGGCGCTCGCCCGGCAGCGCGAGACGATCAGTTCCGCGATCGAGCGCGGCCGAGATGCGTACAGGGAGGCGCGGGAGAAGGAGACTGCGTGAGCACAACGGCGGTCGTGCTGCTGGGTGTCATCGCCGGGGCCACCTTCGTGATGGCGGTCGTCCAGGTCTGCCTGGTGGTCTTCGCCGCGCGGATGGCGAGTAAGGTCGAAGCGTTGAGCGGACGTTTCGAGCTCGAGATCCGTCCGCTCATCGACCAGGCGACCGCGGCGGCCGGCAATGCGGCCAGGGTGAGTTCGCTCGCGGTCGCTCAGATGGAACGCGCGGACCGCGCGTTCGCCGATATGACGCGGCGCATCGACGATACAGCCAGCGCGATCCAGGGGACGCTCCTTGCCCCCGCACGCGAGGGCCGCGCGCTTCTTGCCGCCATCGGCGCCGCCGTCGGCGCGTTGCGCGAAGGACGAAAGGGCCGCCGGCGCGAGTCGGACTTCGAAGACGACGACCCGCTGTTCATCGGGTAGAGGAGGGTAGCCCCCATTTGACCTGCGCCGTGTGTGGTGGTAGAACTCGTCTCGTCGTACCGTGACCCGCCTCACTCTTAACGGGGGAACCCATGAGAACGACGGTCAGTCATTCCGTCCCCTTCCTGCTCGCCTGTTGTCTGTTGCTCGGCGCATCGGGGATCGTCGCCGCCCAGGAGCTGAAGTCGGCGCCCCTGGCCAAGGAACTGGCCCAACTCCTCGACACGGCCAAACTCGATGCCGTCGCGGCGAAGGACCCCTCGACCGCTGACGGCTTCGTGGCTGCGCTCTACTTCCCTGGCAGCCAACTCCTCGTCGTCTCTGCGCGATACGCGGTGCCGCCGCTGCTGGCGGAGAAGATCGCCAAGAAGGA